>DAHWBL010000402.1 GCA_027323595.1 Acetobacteraceae bacterium
AAACGTGGCAAAGACAAGGCCAGCCTAGAGCAACATCGCCCAGACCGGAATCGGTCTGGGCGATAAAGTTGCTCGCTCATCATAAGGCTGGAGCGGTTTCACCGCGTCGATGCCGATGACGGTCAAGACAAACCGCTCTAGCCCAGCAACACCCGTCGCGCCTCGTTCACCCGTGCCGCCAGCGCGTCGGTGCCGCCATGATCGGGATGCACCTTCACCATCAGCCGCTTCCAGGCGTCGTTGATCTCCTCCGCGCTCGCCCCCTCGGCCACGCCCAGCACCGCGCGCGCCTCCGCCCGGCCCATCGCGGTGGCCGACCGGCGCGGCATCGCGCGCGGACGCGCCTTGCTTTGCTGCCACCATGAAATCACCAACGGGGCGGCGAACAGCAAGGCCGAGATCGCCCCGCCGGCGCGGCCCGACAGCAGCAGCAGCGCCGCCAGCGACACCCCGCCAAGGGCGGCCACCCAGGCCAGCAGCCGCTTGATGTTGCCCACCTTGGCGCGCGAGAACGCATCCGCGCCCAGCAGCAGAACCGCCAGCAGAAACAGCCCGCCCAGCAGCGCGATCATGCGCCGTGCGCGCCCGCCTCCATCGCCGCGAAGGCGCTGAGATTGAGGATGCCGCGCGCCGTGACACTGGGCACCACCACATGGATCGGCTTGGCCATGCCCAGCAGCATCGGCCCCACCGGCAGCGCCTCGGCGGCGGCCTTGACCAGGTTGAAGCCGATATTGGCGGCATCGAGCCCGGGCATCACCAGCAGGTTGGCGGTGCCGCTCAGCGCGCTGTCCGGCACCGCGCGGGCGCGGATCGCGGCATCGAGCGCGGCGTCGGCGTGCATCTCGCCATCCACCTCTAGCTGCGGCGCCTGCGCCTGGATCAGCCCCAGGGCGGCGCGCATCTTGCGCGCGCTCGGGCTCGCCGAACTGCCGAAGCTCGAATGCGACAGCAGCGCCGCCTTGGGCACCATGCCGAAGGACTGCACCACCTGCGCGCCCAGCAGCGTCATCTCCGCGATCTGCTCGGCGGTCGGATCGACGTTCATGTGGGTGTCGCAGATGAACATCGCCCCGCCCTGCAGGATCAGACAGGACAGGCCATAGATGCGGCTGACGCCGGGCTTGCGGTCGATGATCGGCATCACGTAGCGCGTCTGCGTCCACCAGTCGCCCACCCCGCCGCAGATCGCCGCGTCCGCGGCGCCGGCGCGCAGAAGCATCGCCGCCGCCACCGCCGGGCGCGAGATGAAATGCCGCCCCGCCGCCGCCGGCGGCACGCCGCGCCGCCCGACCAGCGCCTGATAGGCCGGCACCAGCGGGTCGAACACCTCGCGATCCACCCGCGGGTCCAGAATTTCCACGCTGTGATCAAGATCAAGCCGCAGCCCCAGCTCGCCCACCCGTGCCGCGATCACCGCCCGCCGGCCGATCAGGATCGGCCGCGCCACCGCGTCATCCACCAGCGTCTGCACCGCGCGCAGCACCCGCTCATCCTCGCCCTCGGCATAGACGATGCGCTTTGGCTGCTTGCGCGCCGCCTCGAACACCGGGCGCATGAGCTGGCCGGAGCGGAACACGAAACGCTCCAGCTCGCGGCGATAGGCGTCGAAATCGGTGATCGGGCGGGTGGCCACGCCACTGTCGATCGCCGCGCGCGCCACCGCCGGGGCGATGTGCAGGATCAGCCGCGGGTCGAACGGCTTGGGAATGATGTAGTCCGGCCCGAAGGTCGGCGCGGTGCCGCCATAGGCCGCCACCACCACCTCGGACGCCTCCGCGCGCGCCAGCTCGGCGATCGCCTCGACCGCGGCGAGCTTCATCTCCTCGTTGATGGTGGTCGCGCCGACATCCAGCGCGCCGCGAAAGATGAACGGGAAACACAGAAGATTATTGACCTGGTTCGGATAGTCGCTGCGCCCGGTGGCAACGATCGCGTCCGGCCGGCCCGCGCGCACCGCCTCGGGCAGGATTTCGGGCTCCGGATTGGCCAGCGCCATCACCAGCGGGCGCTCGGCGAGCAGCGGCAGCCATTCGGATTTGAACACCCGCGGCGCCGACAGCCCCAGGAACACATCCGCCCCCGGCAGCACATCGGCCAGCGTGCGCGCGTCGGTCTGGCGGGCATAGCGCGCGAGGTCGGGCGGCATGTCCGGCTCGCGTCCCACATGGACCACGCCCTTGATGTCGCACAGCGTGACGTTTTCCTGCTTCAGCCCCATCGCCACCAGCAGATCGACGCAGGCGAGTGCCGCGGCCCCCGCACCGGAGGTGACCAGCCGCACCTGGTCCAGCCGCTTGCCCTGCAGCACCAGCCCGTTGCGCACCGCGGCGGCGACGATGATGGAGGTGCCGTGCTGGTCGTCGTGAAACACCGGGATGTTCATGCGCGCGCGCAGGCTGCGCTCGATCACGAAACATTCCGGCGCCTTGATGTCCTCCAGATTGATCGCCCCGAAGGTCGGCTCCAGTGCTGCCACCACGTCGCAGAAACGCTGCGGGTCGGGCTCGTTCACCTCGATGTCGAACACGTCGATGCCGGCGAATTTCTTGAACAGAACCGCCTTGCCCTCCATCACCGGCTTGGAGGCGAGCGCGCCGATATTGCCCAGCCCCAGCACCGCCGTGCCGTTGGAGATCACCGCGACCAGATTGCCGCGCGCGGTGTAGTCGCGCGCGCTGTCGGGGTTCTCGACGATCGCCTCGCAGGCGGCGGCGACCCCTGGCGAATAGGCGAGCGCCAGGTCGCGCTGGGTGGCCATGCGCTTGGTGGCCTCGATCGCCAGTTTACCGGGGCGCGGCAGCCGGTGATAATCCAGCGCGGCCTTGCGAAAATCCTCGTCCATCGTCACCTGACCTCCATGGCCGCAACAGGTTGGTCTGTCACGGCGTCGCCGGCAAGCCGCCTGGGCGGGGGTCTGGGTTACGGGATCAAGGATGTTGGAAAAATTGGTGCGGTCGAGAAGACTCGAACTTCCACAGGGTTTCCCCCACAAGCACCTCAAGCTTGCGCGTCTACCATTCCGCCACGACCGCAACGTCGGCGCGGCTGTGTAGCCGATGGCCCAGATCGAGGCAACCACCGAGGCAAGCGCCCTGGCCGCCCCGCTGGAATGGCGCGCCAGCGACGGGCTGACCGACTATCCCGACGCGCTGGCCACCATGCGCGCGCGCGTGGCCGCCGTTCGCGCGGGCACCGAAGGTGAGCTGGTCTGGCTGGTCGAGCACCCCCCGCTCTACACCGCCGGCACCTCGGCCAAACCCGAGGAACTCACCGAGCCCGACCGCTTCCCCACCTACGATGCCGGGCGCGGCGGCCAATGGACTTACCACGGCCCCGGCCAGCGCGTGGCCTATGTGATGCTGGATCTCAACCATCCGCACGGCACCGTGCCGGCGCGCGACATCCGCTGCTTCGTGCACGGCCTGGAGGAATGGCTGATCCGCACGCTGGATCGCTTCGGCGTGCGCGGTGAGCGGCGCGAGGGCCGGGTGGGCATCTGGGTCGCCGACCACGCCGCCGGCACCGAGGCCAAGATCGGCGCCATCGGCGTGCGGGTGACGCGCTGGGTGAGCTGGCACGGGGTCAGCCTGAAACTGGAACCCGACCTGTCGCATTTCGGCGGCATCGTGCCCTGCGGCATCAAACAACACGGGGTGACCAGCCTGCATCAGCTCGGCATCCTGGCGGCGATGCCCGAAATGGACGCCGCGCTGCGGAGCTGCTGGGACGAGGTGTTCGGCTGAGTCGGCCGGCCTACTTCACGTGCGTATCCGTCCAATCCGCCAGCACCCTGGCGATCGCCAGATTGTTCTTCTCCAGCATCATCATATGATTGTTGCCGGTGATCCCGACATCGGCGAGGCGGATCACCGAGGGCTTCACCCCTGCCTGCTCCAGATACTTCACCGTGCAATGGTCATAGGCCGCGTGGTACGAAGCCTGTGAGGTGACGATCAGAATCGGCATCGCCCGCAGATTCGGCAACTGCCGCGCCGGCTCGGCCTGTTTCCAGCAGCGCGCCAGATCCGGCCCATCCGCCTTGTCCTCGCGCACATAGGACATCGCGGCGACATCCGCCGGGGCCGGCGCGTAGGTCAGCCTCTCGAAGCCGAGCCCCCAGGGCTTCACCTCCGCGACATCGCCGAACCAGTCGGGCGCGCCGTGAAATGCCACATCATGCACCGGCGGGCCGGAGGGCTCGATCTGCAGCAGCGCCTTCACCAGCTTCGGCCGGTCGTCGGCCACCGGCCAGCCGAACGACCCGGACTGCGAATGGGTCAGGATGATCGCCGGGCCGATGCGGTCCAGCAGGGCCACCAGCACGGCGCGATTGAGCTTCTGCTGCTGCGCGAAGTCGGAGATCGAGGGCATCTGCGCGGCGATGAACTGGTCGGTCACCGGGTCACCCGCCTCGGGCCTGCCCGGCCATTGGGTGTGCAGCTTCGCCTGCGGCCAGAGATTATATTTCTCCGGCGCGATGAAGCGCTGGAACATGAACGCCATGCCCGCCGAGGTGGCCTTGGCATAGACCTCCGGCACATAGGCGGCGCGGCCGCGGCCGACCTGGTCGACGACATAGACCGCATAGCCGCGACGCAGGAAATACTGCGCCCAGCCCTCGCGCCCATCCGGCGTGCCGGTGAAATTGGTGCCGGACTGGCCACCCCCATGCACCATCACCACCGGCCAGCGATGCGTGCGCTTCGCCGGAATCTGGTATTCGACATACATCTGGCCGTTGATCACGTCGTTGCCATCGACCTTGGTGTCGTGCTGGCCGACGAACAGATAGCCCTGTTTGGCGATCGACAGCGGCGTTTGCGCGCCGGCGGCGGAGGCCAGCAGAATTGATGCGAACGCGACGGCGCGAAGTGCGGTGGCGACCATGCCGATCTCCCTTTGGGCGTTATCTTGTTGTCATTTTTCACGTCACGCTGCCGACGTGACACACCGCGTTTGGTTTAACCCATCTATGAATTTTGCCACAATCCCCGGTCTGCGGGCTTTGGCATGCGAGCGGGCTGGCTCTTGTTGTCCACGGGGTGATGGATGCACAGTACGTCCATAATGAATCACATCATCTCGCCCAAAATCGTCCTCGCCCTGGCAGGCTGCCTCGCCGTGTCGCTCGCCGCCTGTGGCGCGCCGGAGCCCGAGGCGCTGCCGCCGCCGGCCTCGGTCTATGCGCCCTCGCCGGCCACGCCGGCACCCGCCGCGCCAACCTCCGCCGTCGCCTCGCTGCCGCCGCCACAGCATGTTCCTGGCAATATCAAACAGTTGAACGACGCGCTCGCCCCCTATCAGGGCCTCGATATCGGCGCCCTCACCACCAGGCTGGGTCCGCCCGCCGAGCAACAGACCTGGGCCGGCCGGCTGCTGATGCGCTGGAAACAGGCAAACGAAGGCGGCCTGCCCTGCCAGCTTCAGGCGGTGATCGGCGAGCATCATGAACTGTTGGCCGGCAACTGGGACGGCAACGATTCCGGCTGCCGCGACCTCGCCAGCCACATGCAATAACCCCAGGACGGGCGCGAGTTTGGCGAGGGTTGCCAGAAATCCATAGTTCCAATATGATGGAATCATGGAAAAGTCAGAAGCGGTCGCCGCCCTCGCCGCTCTCGCCCAGGACAGCCGGCTCGACATCTTTCGCCATCTGGTCGGCGCCGGCCCGGACGGCCTGCCCGCCGGCCAGATCGGCGCAGCACTCGGCCTGCCCGGTGCCACCCTGTCCTTTCATCTGAGCCAGCTCAAACAGGCGGGCCTCGTCACCTGCCGCCGCGACAGCCGCCACCTGATCTACGCCGCCGCCTTCCCCACCATGGCCGCGCTGCTCGGCTACCTCACCACCCATTGTTGCGGCGGCGATCCGGCTGCCTGCGGTCTGCCGGGCCCCGCGCCCCACGGCGCCCGACCGTGACCCTGTTCGAGCGCTTCCTCACCCTGTGGGTGGGGCTGTGCATCCTGGCCGGCATCGCGCTGGGCCAGATGTTGCCCGCTCCGTTCCACCGGCTCGGCAACCTCACCGTCGCGCAGGTGAATCTGCCGATCGCGGTGCTGGTGTGGCTGATGATCATCCCGATGCTGCTCAAGATCGACCTCGCAGCGCTCGCCCAGGTGCGGGCGCACTGGCGCGGCATCGCGGTGACGCTTGGGGTGAACTGGCTGGTCAAGCCGTTCAGCATGGCGCTGCTCGGCGCGTTCTTCATCGGCTATCTGTTCCAACCGTTGCTGCCGCCAGCGCAGATCAACAGCTACATCGCCGGGCTGATCCTGCTCGCCGCGGCACCCTGCACCGCGATGGTGTTCGTGTGGTCGAACCTGCTCGACGGCGAGCCGCATTTCACCCTCAGCCAGGTGGCGCTGAACGACAGCATCATGATCGTCGCCTTCGCGCCGCTGGTCGGGCTGCTGCTCGGACTGTCCTCGATCAGCGTGCCGTGGAACACGCTGCTGCTGTCGGTGCTGCTCTATATCGTCGTGCCGGTCATCGTCGCCCAGCTCTGGCGCCGGCTGCTGCTGCGCGGCGGCGACGCGGCGCTGGCGCGCACGCTGCACCGGCTCGGGCCGATCTCGCTCGCGGCACTGCTGCTCACGCTGGTCCTGCTGTTCGGGCTGCAGGGCGAACAGATCATCGCCCAGCCGCTGGTGATCCTGCTGCTCGCGGTGCCGATCCTGATCCAGGTCTATTTCAACGCCGGCCTCGCCTATATCCTGGACCGGCGCTTCGGCGTCGCCTGGTGCGTGGCCGGGCCATCCGCACTGATCGGGGCGAGCAATTTCTTCGAGCTGGCGGTCGCCACCGCGATCGCGCTGTTCGGCTTCCAGTCCGGCGCCGCGCTGGCCACCGTGGTCGGCGTGCTGATCGAGGTGCCGGTGATGCTGTCGGTGGTGGCCATCGTGCGGCGCAGCCGGGGCTGGTATGAACGAGGGGCGGGAACATGAAAGACCAAGTGACGATCTACCATAATCCGAAATGCGGGACATCGCGCAACACCCTGGCGATGATCCGCGCCACCGGCATCGAGCCGGTGGTCGTCGAATATCTCAAAAACCCGCCCGGCCGCGCCGAGCTCGCCGGGTTCGCCGCCCGGATGGGCGTGCCGCTGCGCGACCTGCTGCGCCGCAAGGGCACGCCGTTCGACGAGCTCGGCCTCGATGATCCGGGCCTGTCCGATGACATTCTGCTCGACGCGGTGGCGGCGCACCCGATCCTGATCAACCGCCCGATCGTGGTGACCGCGCGGGGCGTGCGGCTGTGCCGCCCGTCGGAGCTGGTGCTCGATCTGCTCGATGGCGGGCTCGCCGAGGATTTCGTGAAGGAGGACGGGCAGACCCTCAGCCCGCGCCGTGCGCCCCCGCGCGCGGGCGGGTGACCAGGATCGCCGCCACCATGAACGCCGCGAGCACCGCCGATGCGGTGATCCGGCTGAGCGCCAACCCGCCATCGGCGATCGGCTTGTCGAGAAAATCCCCCACCGTCGCCCCGAGCGGGCGGGTCAAAATGAACGCCGCCCAGAACAGGCCGGCCGGTGACACCCGGGTGAACCGCCACAGCTCCACCACCACCGCGATGGCCGCGGCGAACGCCGCCGCACCGCCCAGATAGCCAAGCCCGCCATCATCGGCCAGGAAATCCCCAAGTGCTGTGCCCAGCGTGTTGGAAAACAAAATCGTGACCCAGTAGAAGCTTTCCTGCACCGGCGTGTCGATCCGGCTGACCGAGATCGACCCGGTGGTCCGCCACCAGGCGAACAGCGACAGGCCCAGCAGCCCCGCCAGGATCGCCGAGCCGCCCGGATAGCCGATGCCAAGCGAGCGATCGGCGAAATCCGCCATCGTCGTGCCGACCGTGGTGGTGCCCACGATCACCGCCCAATACAGGAACGGATGAAACCGCCGCGCCCGCACCTGGGCCGTCACCAGCACCAGGAAAATCACCGCGAAGATCGCGGTCGCGACGATATAGCCAAGCCCGAGGCTCATCGACACCGCGTCGCCGCCGGTCTCGCCCAACGTCGTCGCCGCGATCTTGAGCACCCAGAAGGCCAGCGTGACCTCCGCCACTTTGCCCGCGCGCTCGGTGGTCACTGCCGTCATGCGTTGATCCGCCCCGCTGTTCCGATCCGTTGTTCCGATCCGCGCCTTGCAGCACGACGCCTGCCGCGAAAAGTGAATTTTCCGCGTCGTTCAGGCCACCAGCGCCGCCTGCTGCGCGGCGGCGCGCGCCCAGGCGAGGCCGGCATTCTCGTCGAACAATTCGGTGAGCTTCTTCATCATCGTGCCGCCCAGCTCCTCGGCATCGACGATGGTGACGGCGCGGCGATAATAGCGCGTGACATCGTGGCCGATGCCGATCGCGGTGAGTTCCACCAGATCACGGCTCTCGATCTCGCGGATCACCTCGCGCAGATGCCGCTCCAGATAATTGCCCGGATTGACCGACAGGGTCGAATCATCCACCGGCGCGCCGTCGGAGATCACCATCAGGATGCGCCGGTGCTCGGACCGGGCGATCAGCCGCCGATACGCCCACATCAGCGCCTCGCCGTCGATGTTCTCCTTCAGCAGCCCCTCGCGCAGCATCAGCCCCAGATTGCGCCGCGCCCGCCGCCAGGGCGCGTCGGCGGATTTGTAGATGATGTGGCGCAGATCATTGAGCCGGCCGGGGTTGCGCGGCTTGCCGTCCGCCACCCAGCGCTCCCGGCTCTGCCCGCCCTTCCAGGCGCGGGTGGTGAAGCCCAGAATTTCCACCTTCACCGCGCAGCGCTCCAGCGTGCGCGCCAGAATATCGCCGCACATCGCCGCCACCGTGATCGGCCGGCCGCGCATGGAACCCGAATTGTCGATCAGCAATGTCACCACGGTATCGCGAAACTGCGTCTCGCGCTCGCGCTTGTAGGACAGCGACTGCATCGGGTTCACCACCACGCGCGCCAGCCGGCCGACATCGAGCAGCCCTTCCTCCAGGTCGAAATCCCAGGCGCGCTGCTGCTGGGCCATCAGCCGGCGCTGCAACCTGTTGGCGAGTTTGCTGACCACGCCTTGCAGATGCTGCAATTGCTGGTCGAGCTGCTGGCGCAGGCGGGCAAGCTCGTCGGCGTCGCACAGATCCGCCGCCTCGATCTCCTCGTCGAACGCGCGGGTGTAGGGGGTGTAGCCGGCCAGGCTGTCGGCGGTCGGGCGCTCGCGCCGTGGCTGCGGCCCGCCGGGCTTGTCGTCGCCCTCGGCGGCGGCGGCATCCTCGTCGGCGGCCTCGCCGGTTTCCTCATCGACGCTGTCGCCCTCGGTGTCGTCAGGTGCTGCGCCGAGCGTGGATTCCTGCTCGGAGTCGGCGCTGCCCTCGCCTTCCTGGCTGGTGTCGGGCTGGCCGGCCTGCTCGTCGCCTTCCTCGCCTTCCTCGCCTTCCTCCTGGCTGTCGGTCTCGACCTCCGCCTCGGCCAGATCAAGGGCCGCGAGCAGCCGGCGCGCCACCTTGTTGAACCGGTCCTGGTCGTCCTGTGCGGCGGCCATGTCGCGCAGCGCGTGATCGGCCTTGGCACCCAGATCGTCGCGCCACAGCTTCAGAATCTGCTGCATCTGCGCCGGCGCCGGCTCGCCCGACATGCGGTCGCGCGCCAGCATCGCCAGCGCCGCCGGGGCGGCGAGCTGGTCCTTGCGGGTCATCCGCGCGTAGCCCTCGGCCTCGGCCTCATCGACCTGGCGGGCATGCAGATTGGCCGCAACGCCCGACATGTGCCGGCTGCCCACCACCTCGACGCGCGCCTGTTCCAGCGCGTCATACACTTCGCGCGCCTCGCGCCGCTGCGGGCTGCGGGCGGCGTGCACGGCGTCGTCATGGTGGCGCAGCCTGAGCGCGATCGCGTCCGCCGCACCGCGCAGCCGCGCCATCTCGGCCGGCGGCAACTGCCGGGTCGGCGCCGGCAGCCGCGCGCGCTTGCCGGCGAGCCCGGTGGGGCCTGGCTGGAACGCCACCTGCACCTCGGGCTCCTGCGCGATCGCGCGCAGCGTGCCGGCGGTGGCGCGCTTGAAATCCTCGGTGCGGCTGTTGTCGTTGCGGCCCGTCATGGTGGCGTCAGAACCCCTTGCGGATCAGCCCACCGGTCGGGATCTCCTCGTTGAAGCAGCGCTGGTAATATTCGGCCACCGTCGCGCGCTCCGCCTCGTCGCATTTGTTAAGGAAGGTCATCCGGAAGGCAAAGCCGATATCGCCGAAAATCCGCGTGTTCTCCGCCCAGGTGATGACGGTGCGCGGCGACATCACCGTGGAGATGTCGCCATTGATGAAGCCCGCGCGCGTGAGATCGGCAAGCGCCACCATGCTCTCCACCCGCTTCTTCATCGCCGTGTCCTTCGGGTCGATGCCGAGCTTGGCGAGCACGATCGCGGTTTCCTGGCCATGCGGCAGGTAATTCAGCGTGGCGACGATGTTCCAGCGGTCCATCTGGCCCTGGTTGATCTGCTGGGTGCCATGATACAGCCCGGTGGTGTCCCCCAGCCCGACCGTGTTGGCGGTGGCGAACAGCCGGAACGAGGGGTGCGGGCGGATCACCCGGTTCTGATCCAGCAGCGTCAGCTTGCCCTCGACCTCCAGCACGCGCTGGATCACGAACATCACGTCCGGACGGCCGGCATCATATTCGTCGAACACCAGCGCGCAGGCATGCTGCAACGCCCATGGCAGAATGCCCTCACGGAACTCGGTGATCTGCTTGCCATCCTTCAGCACGATGGCATCCTTGCCGATCAGGTCGATGCGGCTGATGTGGCTGTCCAGATTGACCCGGATGCACGGCCAGTTCAGCTTCGCCGCCACCTGCTCGATATGGGTGGATTTGCCGGTGCCGTGATAGCCCTGGATCATCACCCGGCGGTTGAAGGCAAAGCCGGCGCAGATCGCCAGCGTCGTCTCCTGGTCGAACTGATAGGACGGATCGATGTCGGGCACATGCTCGGTGCGCTGGCTGAACCCCGGCACCACCATGTCGGAATCGATGCCGAACGCCTCGCGCGCCGAAATCTCGATATCCGGCAAACTGATCGCCGAGGTCGGCAGCGGCGCGTCGGCGGTGGGGGCGACATGGTTCATCTGAGACAGCTTCCTTGGCAGAACGGACGATCGACAGGACTGTGAAACCGCAAGACTACTCCGCGCGGCGGCTCGCGCAACCCGCGCCGTGCCTAACCGGCCGGTTCGCGTGCCTCGGTGGCAAGCCGCGCGCGCACCGTGGCGTAGGCCAGGTTGATGGTTTTCAGCCGCTCCTCCGCGCCACGATCGCCACCGTTCGCATCCGGATGGTGCTGCTTGGCCAGCGCCTTCCAGCGCGATTTCGCCACATCGAGGGTCACCGGCCAGGGCAGATCAAGGATCGCCAGCGGCTCGCGCAGCTCCGCGGGCACCGCATTGGCCGGCGGCGCGGGCCGCATCCGCGCCGCTCCCAGCACGTTCAGCGGGTCGATCACCACGCTGTCATCGAACAGCCCGCTGCCCAGCCGCCCCAGCGGCCAGCTCGGCCGCCCCCAGGACACATCGGCGCGCAGATTGGCCTCGATCTGTCCCGGCGTCATGCCTTTGTAGTAGTCCCAGCGGGCATTGTATTCGCGCACATGCGGCAGGCAGAACCAGTGATACTCGTTCAGCCGGTCGCGCGATTTGGGCGCGCGATATTCGCCCGCCAACAGACAATCCGGCATGTCGCAAACATGGCCCGGCGCCCCCGGATCGGGCGCATAGGCCCGGACTTTGGAGGTGCGGCGGGTCATGGTAGGCTTATGTGCCTCCCCGCAAGGCTTCGGCAAGAGCCTGGCTTTGCGGCGCGCACGAACCCTGACATGTGGAACCGATGGTTGAAATTTCCCCCTCCCGCGCCGACCGCCTCACCGCGATCCTGACCGCCGGCTTCGCGCCCAGTTATCTGGCCATCGTCGATGACAGCGCCAAACACGCCCACCATGCCGGCGCGCGTGATGGCGGGCAGACCCATTACAGCGTCACCATCGTCTCCGCCTCCTTCGCCGGCCAGAACCGGGTGGCGCGGCATCGGGCGGTCAACGCGGCGCTGGCAGGCGAATTCGCCACCGGCCTGCACGCACTCGCGCTGGTCGCCAGAACCCCCGAGGAAAGTGCCAGGTCGCCGGATCAGCCGACCACGTAGGCGCAGGCACCGTTCGCATCCGGCGCGGGCACCAGTTTGGTGGTCAGCCCCAGCACCGTCTCGGCACCGCCCAGATACACCACCCCGTCCGGCGCCAACCGGTTCGCCACCATCGCCAGCACCCGCGATTTCGTCGCCTGATCGAAATAGATCAGCACGTTGCGGCAGAAGATGACGTCGAAC
The DNA here is from genome assembly GCA_027323595.1 of Acetobacteraceae bacterium. Taxonomy (GTDB): domain Bacteria; phylum Pseudomonadota; class Alphaproteobacteria; order Acetobacterales; family Acetobacteraceae; genus CAIVDX01. The sequence goes on from DAHWBL010000402.1 coordinate 12,339, forward strand.
CGGCCGAGCGCGCCGCCGTCATCGAGCAGATTGAACCGGCGAAACTGCGCCTGACCGCGCAGGCTGTCGGAAATGCGCCACTGGCTCTGGTCTTTTTTGAAATGCTGGGTGAGCTGGCGGATCGGCAGACCACGCTGCACCTCGAACTGGGTGTAGATCCCCTCGCGCGCGCGGGCCAGCGGCTGTTCGGCGATGTCGGTGCCCAGAATCTCGATCGGCTGGCCGGCGAGCTGCATCGCCACCGAATAGGCTTCCTGCCCGGTGGAGCAGGCGGCCGACCAGATGCGCAGTTTCGTGCCGGCCCCGCGCGCCGCGCGCAACCGTGGCACCGCGCGCTCGGCCAGATGGGAAAAGGCGCGTTCCTCACGAAAGAAAAAGCTTTCATTGGTGGTCATCGCCTCGACCACCGCGCTGCCCAGCGGCTCCGCGCCGGTGCGCAGCTTGTCCGCCATCGCCTGCAGATCGCGCAGCCCGTGATGGCGCAGCAGCGGCTCCAGCCGTGATTCGAGCAGGTACATTTTGTCCGGGCCGATCGCCAGCCCCGACCGCGCCTTGAGAAATCCCGCGAAGGTCTCAAATCCCGCCGGGCTCAGCATGACCGCCCCAGCAGCCGGCGCGTCCGCCCGGCCAGTTCGTCGAGCGGCAGCACCGCATGGCACAGCCCCGCCCGCGCCACCGCGCCGGGCATGCCCCACACCACCGAGCTCGCCTCGTCCTGCGCCAACGCGGTGCCGCCGGCCTCCACCAGGGCGCGGGTGCCATGCAGCCCGTCCTGGCCCATGCCGGTCAGCATGATCACCAGCGCCTGGCCGGCGGTCGCCTCGGTGACGCTGCGCAGCATCGGATCGACCGAGGGCCGACAGAAATTCTCCGCCGGCGCGTCCGACAGCCGCGCGACGAAGCCGCCGCCCTGCGCCTGCACCAGCAAATGCCGCCCGCCAGGCGCCAGGGTGATGTGGTCCGCCCGCAGCGGCTCGCCATCCACCGCCTCGCTGCAGCCTGGGCCATCGAGCTTGGCGATATGCTGGGCGAGCAGCGCGGTGAATCCGACCGGCATGTGCTGGGTGAGCACCAGCGGCACGCCGAGCCGGCGCCCCAGCCCCTGCGCCAGCGTGAACAGCGCCTGCGGCCCGCCGGTGGAGCTGCCGATGGCGATCAGCCGCGGCACCCCGCGCCCGGCGGCACGCGCCGGCAGCTTCGCCGTCGCCGCCGGCACGATGCCGCGCCGCAGCCGCGCCAGCCCGCGCACCTTGGCGACCAGCTCGGCACGGAACCCGTCGCTCGCGCTGATTTCGGCGGCCGTCGGCTTGGGCAGATAATCCGCCGCCCCCAGCCGCAGCGCGCGCATCGCGATGTCGGCGCCACGGGTGGTCAGCGTCGAGGCCATGATCACCCGCAGCCCCGGGTCCGCCTTCAGCAGCGCCGGCAGCGCGGCCAGACCGTCCATCACCGGCATCTCGATGTCCAGGATCAGCACGTCCACCGCGCCCGGCACCAGTGCCGCGATCGCCTGCGCGCCGTCGCCGACCCGCGCCACCACCTCGATGTCCGGCTCGGCCTGGAGCATGCGCGCCAGCACCGCGCGGATCACCGCGGAATCGTCGCACAGCATCACCCGCACGGGCGCGCCCGCCGCGGCGGCACGCCGCGCGACCAGGCTCGGCGCGAGACTCACAGCAGCCCGACCTGTTCGAGCTTGCCACGCAGAATCGGCGCGTCGAACGGCTTCATCACATACTCCGTCGCGCCGGCATCGAGCGCCTCGATGATCCGCTCCATCTCGCATTCGGTGGTGCACAGCAAAACCGGCGGGCCGGGCACGAACTCCGCCCGCAGCGCGCGCAGGAACTCGATGCCGTTCATCACCGGCATGTTCCAGTCCAGCAGCACCAGCTCGGGCATCGCCGCCCGGCACGCCGCCAGCGCCTCGGCGCCATCGGCGGCCTCGCTCACCGAAAAGCCGCATTCCTCCAGCATCCGCCGCGCCATCTTGCGCACCACGCGGCTGTCATCGACCACCAGACACGCGCGCGCGCCCTGGCCGTCCATGTCAGCGTGCCTCCGGATGGATCAGCCGCCCCGGATCGAGCAGGATCAGCAGCCGCTTCTCCAGCCGGCACACGCCACGGCTGAACAGCGACCATGGCGGCGGCAAGGTCGGCGGATTGGGCTCCATCGCGCCTTCGGGCAGGGTCAGCACCTCATCCACGTCATCGACCAGCAGCGCATATTGTTCGCCGGCATGCTCGGCCACCACCGACATGCGCCCCTGCGCGTCGCCCGCCGGCGGCAGCCCCAGGCGCTGGCGCAGATCGATGCTGGTGACGATCCGCCCGCGCAGATTGAGGCTGCCGGCGATGTCGGGCGGCGCCAGCGGAATCCGGGTGATCGGCTGCGCGCCCAGAATGTCGCGCACCGAGGAAACCGGCAGCCCGCAAAGCTGGTCGGCGAGCATCAGCGTGACATAGCTGTTCTCGATGGTGTCGGCGTCGGACCCGTCCATGCGCATGTTCCCCTTCAGGCGGCCACGGTTGCCGACAGGCAACTGGCGAGCGAATCAGCGAGCAGCGCGCGATCACCGCCAGGCACGCAGTCGGTCCAGCCGGCCGCGCGCATCTGCCCCAGCCGTGCCGCCGGCACCCGCCCGACCAGCGCGATCAGCGGCAGCCCACGCCAGGCGCCGGCGTCACGCAACGCGCGGATGAAGCCGTCGGATTCGTCCGGCCGATCGACGAGCACCGCATCGAACATCGCGCCGCCATCGCGCAGCCGCAGCGCGCCGGCCTCGTCATTGGCGGTCGCCACGCCATAGCCGGCCGCCGCCAGCACCGGCACCAGCCCGGCCACCCGCCCGCCACCCACCAGCAGCAACCGCGCCGACGCCTGCTCATGCTCATCGTCGAACCAGCCCGCGATCGCGGCCGAAAGATGGTAGCCGACATCGAGCAGATCGGTGGCCCGACCGTCGATCACCGCGCTGCCCAGCAGGCCCGGACCCGCCGCGCCGAGCTGCACATTGAGCTGGTCCTGCACCACATCGATGATCTCATCCACCACCAGCCCGGCGATCCGCCGCCCGCGCGCGAACACCAGAACCGGGCTGTGGGCCGGCCACTCCGCCGGATCGGCGGGGCGCGGCGCCAGCGTGATCAGCTTCATCAGCCGGCCGCGATATTGCGTGACCGGGCCACCCGCGGAGCGCTCGACATCGCCGCGCGCCACCTGTTCGAGCCGCGCCACCAGCCGCAGCGGCACCGCCATCAGCCCCTCGCCGCCGGCGCGCATCAGCAGCAGCGCGCTGCGCTCCATGTCGAGCACCTCCGCATGCGCCGCCTCCTCCGGCCGCTCCTCCGCCCCGGCCAGACCCACCGCGCGGGCGATGCCGTTCGGATCAAGGATCATGATCACCGATCCGTCGCCCAGGATGGTGTTGCCGCCGAACACCGACAGATGCCGCAGGATCGGCGCGATCGGCTTCACCACGATCTCCTCGGTGTCGAACACCCGATCCACGATCAGCCCCAGCAGCGCCCCGCCGACCTGCGCCACCACGACGAAGCGGTCCTCGGAATCCGCTGGCGGCAACTGCAACAGATCGGTGAGGTCGGCGAGCGGCAGCAGCCGGTCGCGCAGCCGCAGCACCTTGGTGTCGTGGATCAGCTCCACCTTGTTCTCGCTGCCCGGCCCCACCCGCACCAGCTCCAGCACGCCGATCTGCGGGATCGCGAAACGCTCGCCACCGGCCTGCACCACCAGGGCCGCGACGATCGCCAGCGTGAGCGGAATCTTGATGGTGAAGCTGGTGCCCCGCCCGGCCTCGCTGCGCACGTCGATGGCGCCGCCGATGCGCTCGATGTTGGTCTTCACCACATCCATGCCCACGCCGCGCCCCGACACCGCCGTCACTTCCTGCGCGGTGGAAAAGCCGGCGCGGAAGATGAAGCGGATGATCTCCGCCTCCGACATCGCGGCAAGCTCAGCGGCGGTCGCGAAACCCAGTGCGGCGGCCTTCGCGCGGATGCGCTCCACCGGCAGCCCGCGCCCGTCATCGGCGATCTGCACGATGATGTGCCCGCCCTCATGCACCGCCGTCAGCCGGATTTTGCCGACCGCCGGCTTGCCCGCCGCGCGACGCTCATCGGGCGGCTCGATCGCGTGGTCGGCGCAGTTGCGCACCATGTGGGTCAGCGGATCGCGGATCAGCTCCAGCACCTGCCGGTCAAGCTCGGTCGCCGCCCCCTGCATCACCAGCTCGATCGGCTTGCCAAGCTCCTGCGACAGATCGCGCACCAGCCGCGGCAGCTTCGACCAGGCACCGCCGATCGGCTGCATGCGCGTCTTCATCACGCCTTCCTGCAGATCAGACGTGATCTGCGACAGCCGCTGCAACGGCACCGCGAAATCATGCCCGGCCTGGCTGCGCGCCACCTGCAACAATTGGTTGCGGGTCAGCACCAGCTCACCGGCGAGCGTCATCAGATGGTCCAGCACCTCCACCGCGACGCGGATGGTCTGCCCGGCCACCTGCGGGTCCACGGCCTGGTCGGCAGCCGGCGCGGCCGCTTGCGGCTCGACCACCACCGGCGCGGCAGGCGCCTCGACCGCGACGGGCGCGGGCGGCGCGGGCGCGGCTGCTGGTGCGGGTGTGGGCGGCGTCGGCGCGGGCGCGGGCGCACCGGCGCGCAACGCCTCGATCTGGCCGACCAGCGCGCCATCGTCGCCCGCCGGCTCGGTGCCGTCGCGCGCCAGCCCGTCCACGATCGCGCGCATCCGGTCCGCCGCCGCCAGGACCGCGCCGATCAGCGGACCATCGGCGACACGGGTGCCGTCGCGCACCTCGCCCAGCAGATTTTCCGCCGCATGCGCCACCCGCTCAAGACGCGGCAGCCCCAGAAACCCGCAGGTGCCCTTGATGGTGTGAACCAGGCGAAACACCAGCGCCAGCGTGGCGGTGTCCCCCGGCGCGCGCTCCAGCCGCAGCAGCGCCGTGTCCAGCTCCGCAAGCCCCTCGGCGGTCTCGGCCAGAAAATCCGCCAACAACTCGTCCATCGCCATCGCTCCGTGCGCTCACCCGGGGCGACAAATTGCAGCGAGGAGGCGAAGAAAGAATGAATGCCCGGCCTCAGCCGGCGCCGGCCTCCATCCGGCCGATCAGCAGCGGCGGCACATGCCCCGGCCCGGCCATCAGCAGCGACAGCCGCACCCCCGCCGCCGCCGCCGCCAGCACCGCCATCGCCACCGTCACCGGCCCGCCCGCCGGCACCGCATCCGGCGCGGACAGCGCCGCCGCCAGCCCACCCGGCCAGCCCGCCTGCCGCCCCGCCACCGTCAGCACCCAGTCCTGCGCCCGATCCCGCACCATGGTGATCGCCCCACCCGTCGGCAGCGCCTCGGCCGCCAGCAGCAACACGTTGAGCACCACCGCGCCCATCGCCGGCGGCAACGTGCTGTTGCCCAGCGCATCGAGATCGAGCGTGATCAGATGCCGCCGCGGCAGCGCATCGGCCAGCCGGGTGATCGCCGCGATGCTCAGCGGCTCCTCGCCACCCGCCCAGGCGGCGCGGAACAGCCGCACCCGCGCGACCGCCTCGGCCGCGGTCCGCCGCGCCAGATCGAACGCCTCATCCTCGATCGTGGCCTCCTCGGCCAGCACATCGAGGCACCCGGTCAAGGTGCCGAGCGCGCCGGCCAGATCGTGGCACAGCCGCGCCGCCAGCGCCCGCGCCAGCACCGCCGCCGGTCCGTCCATCGCCTCACGCGCCATTGCCAGCATCCCGCCAAATGATCATTGTCGCCCCATGCCCGCCCGGCCCGCCGACGAACCGCTCGAACCCGGCCAGATCGTCCGCCTGCCCGGCCGGCCGGACTGGGGCGACGGCCAGGTGCAGTCCGTCATCGGCAGCCGCGTCACGGTCAATTTCGAACATGGCGGCAAGCAGCTGATCCAGACCGACCAGGTCAGCCTGGACATCATCTCCCCCGATCCGGGCTGATCCGCCGGCCCGCCCCTTGAACCTGGCGCCCACCCGTCCGAGACTACAGACATGGATATGCTCGAACCCCCGCCGGCGATCCCCCAGGCCGCCGCGACCGCCGACCCGATGATCGACCCGTTCGGGCGCGCCATCTCCTATCTGCGCGTCTCGGTCACCGACCGCTGCGACCTGCGCTGCGTCTATTGCATGTCCGAGGACATGAGCTTCCTGCCCAAGCCCGACATCCTGACGCTGGAGGAAACACACCGGCTCTGCGCCGCCTTCGTCGGCCTGGGCGTGCGCAAGCTGCGCATCACCGGCGGCGAGCCGCTGGTCCGCCGCGACGTGATGACCCTGTTCGCCAGCCTCGGCGCCATGCTCGGCCACGGGCTCGACGAACTCACCCTGACCACCAACGGCACCCAACTGGCGCGCTTTGCCGAACCGCTGATGGCCAGTGGAGTGCGCCGGATAAATGTGAGCCTCGACACGTTGGACCCGGCGATGTTCGCCCGCATCACCCGCTGGGGCAAGATCGACAAAACACTCGACGGCATTTTCGCCGCCAAGGCAGCGGGCCTGGCCATCAAGATCAACGCCGTCGCGCTGAAAGGCGTGAACGAGGACGAAATCGACCGCATGGTCGAATGGTGCGGCGAACACGGCCTTGATCTGTGCCTGATCGAAACCATGCCGCTCGGCGACATCGGCGGCGACCGCACCGACCAGTACCTGCCGCTCTCCCAGGTGCGCGCGCGACTGCGCAAACGCTGGACCCTCACCGACTCCGATTACCGCACCGGCGGCCCGGCACGCTACTACACGGTGGAACAGACCGGCCGCCGCATCGGCTTCATCACCCCGATGACCCATAATTTCTGCGAAAGCTGCAACCGCGTGCGCCTCACCTGCACCGGCACCCTGTTCATGTGCCTCGGCCAGGACGACGCCGCCGACCTGCGCGCCGTGCTGCGCTC
>DAHWBL010000406.1 GCA_027323595.1 Acetobacteraceae bacterium
AGCCACATGGTCTGGATCGAATCGATCACCACCAGCGCGACGTCGGGCTCGGCCTCCAGGCTGGCGGTGATCTCGCGCACGTTGATCGCCGCCGCGAGCCCCATCGGCGCGCCGGCGAGCCCCAGCCGGCGGGCGCGCAGCCGCACCTGCTCGATCGATTCTTCGCCCGACACATACAGCACCCGCGCGCCGGCCGAACCGAGGCTGGCGGCGGCCTGGAGCAGCAGGGTGGATTTGCCGATCCCCGGATCGCCGCCGACCAGCACCACCGAGCCGGGCACCAGCCCGCCGCCCAGCACCCGGTCCAGCTCGGCGATGGCGGTGGCCACCCGTGGCGGCGGCGCCGCACTGCCTTCGAGCGGCACGAACCCGACCCGCCGGGTGGTGCCGCGCGCGCCGGCCGGCTTGCCGCCGGGGCCGGGGCGGGATTCGACCACCTCCTCCTCGATGCTGTTCCAGCCGCCGCAGGTCTCGCAGCGGCCGAGCCACTTGCCGGTGACCGCGCCGCATTCGCGGCAGACGAAGCGGGCGACCGCGCGGGCCATCTCAGGCGCGCAGCCGCATCTGGATCGGCCCTTCGCGGCGGCCATGGGTGAACTGGTCCACCAGCGGGTTGCCGCTGTCCAGCAGCCGCGCCGCCGGGCCGGTCCAGACGATGCGGCCCTCGAACAGCATGGCGGCGTGGTCGGCGATGCGGGTGGCGCTGGCCATGTCGTGGGTGATGGCGATGGCGCTGCTGCCCAGCCGCTTCACGCAATCCACGATCAGCCCGTCGATCACCGCGCCCATGATCGGGTCAAGCCCGGTGGTCGGCTCGTCGAAGAACAGGATTTCGGGCTGCGCGGCGATGGCGCGCGCCAGCCCCACCCGCTTTTGCATGCCGCCCGACAGCTCCGAGGGAGCCAGCGTCGCCACCTCCGCCCCCAGCCCGACCTGGGCCAGCACCTCGATGGCGCGTGCGCGCGCCGCCCGGCGGTCCAGCATGCGCCGCGCCAGCAGCCCGAAGGCGACATTTTCCCACACCGGCAGGCTGTCGAACAGCGCGCCGTTCTGGAACAGCATGCCGATCCGCGCGGTCACCGCCTCGCGCGCGCGGGTGCCCAGGCGCAGCACGTCCACCCCGTCGATCTCGATGCTGCCGGCGTCGGGCTCGATCAGCCCCAGGATGCATTTGATCAGCACCGATTTGCCCGAGCCCGAGCCGCCGATGACCACCAGCGAGCCGCCGGCCGGCAGCTCCAGATCGATCCCGTCCAGCACCAGCTTGTCGCCGAAGCGCTTGGTCAGCCCGCGGACGCGGATTTTCGGGATGTCGCTCATTTGGCGAAGAACATTTCAGTGAGCAGGTAATCGAACGACAGGATCATGATCGAGGCGCTGACCACCGCCGCGGTGGTCGCGGCCCCCACCCCCTGCGCGCCGCCGCGGCTGCGATAGCCATGATAGCAGCCCATCAGCGCGATGATGAAGCCGAACACCCCGGCCTTGACCAGCGAGGACACCACGTCCTGCTGCTGGAGGAAATCCATCGTGCTGCGCAGATAGGCGTCGGTGCCGAAGCCGAGCTTGAGGGTGCCGACCAGAAAGCCGCCGAGCACGCCGATCACGTCGGCCACCACCACCAGCAGCGGCAGCGCGATGGTGCCGGCGAGCAGGCGCGGGGCGACCAGATATTTCATCGGGTTGGTGGACAGGGTGCGCAGCGCGTCGATCTGGTCGGTGACGCGCATGGTGCCCAGCTCGGCAGCCATCGCCGCGCCGACGCGCCCGGCCACCATCAGCCCGGCCAGCACCGGCCCCAGCTCGCGCACCACCGACAGCACCACCACGCCGGCGGTGGCGCCCTGGGCGGAAAAGCGGGAAAAGCCGGTGTAGCTCTGCAACGCGATCACCATGCCCGAGAAGATCGCGGTCAGCGCCACCACCGGCAGGCTGAAATAGGCGAATTCGACGAAGGCGCGGGCGAACAGCCGGCCATAGAAGGGCGGGCGCAGCAGATGCGAGACACCGTCGAGCGCGAACAGCGCCACCGCGCCGATGCCCGCGCACAGCCCCAGCGCCAGCCGGCCCAGGGCCGCCAGCGGATCGAGCGGGTTGGTCACGCCGGGGCGGCCGGCAGATAGACGCGCGGCAGGCGCGGGCCCAGCCCGGTGAGGATTTCATAGCCGATGGTGCCGGCGGCCCGCGCCAGCGCGTCGGGCGGGTTGTCCGGGCCGATCAGCTCCAGCCAGTCGCCGGGCACGAGGCCGGGCTGGTCGGTGACATCGAAAGTGGAGAGGTCCATCGAGACACGCCCTACCAGCGGGACCACCGCGCCGTCAAAGCGCGCGCCCGCCCGGTTGGAGGCGGCGCGCGGCAGCCCGTCGGCATAGCCGACCGCCACGGTCGCGATCCGGCTGGGCCGTTCGGCCACCCAACTGCCCTCATAGCCCACCCGCTCGCCGGCGCGCAGGCCGTGCAGCCCGATCACCTGGGCGGACAGGCGCACCACCTGGCGCATCGGGTTCGGCGCGTCGGGGCAGGGGCTGATGCCATACAGCGCCGCGCCGGGGCGGGCGAGGTCGCTGGCGGTGCCGGCGGCGAAGATGCCGGCGGAATTGGCGATGGAGGTGGGCGCTGGCGGCAGCAGCGCGCGGGCGGCGGCGAAGCGGGAGAGCTGGGCGGCGGTCTGCTCGCTGCCGGGTCGCTCGGCCTCGGCCAGATGGGTCATGATGGCGACCAGCGCGATGCCGGCGAGGCGGTCAGGCGTGGCGGCGAGGCTGGCGACATCGGCCGCCGACAGGCCCAGCCGGTTCATGCCGGTATCGACATGCAGCAGCGCCGGCAGGCTTTGACCCCGCGCGCGGGCCTGCGCGGTCCAGGCGTCGATCTGCCCGAGGTCGTTCAGCACCGGGTGCAGCCGGGCTGCGGCGAACGCGGCGGCGGGCGCGAAGCCGAGCCCGTTCAGCACGCCGATC
>DAHWBL010000411.1 GCA_027323595.1 Acetobacteraceae bacterium
CGCGTCGATGTGCGCGGTGATGCCGATGTTGCGGATCTTGTCGAGCGCAGTGGTCACGAAAACCTCCAAGCCATGGCGGGCGCTCGCGGGAGGCTTCCCACGACACCGCGCCATGTTCGATTATGCCGTCGGACCGGGCCAACCCCGGTCGCGCGCCGGGGACGCCGACGGACGATGGGCGTGGTGTGCGACAGGCCTGCCCGATTTGCAAGCGCGAACCGCTACGAGGTGATACGCGCGGGGGAGATACGCGCAACAGTGCGGATACATTGTTCTGCCAGGGTGGCGCCATGAGCCTTGGTGCCGACCAGCGCGCGCTGACCGCCCGGATCCGATTCGGCCTTGGCCGGCGCGGCGGCGAGGCGCTGGACGGGCCGGCGGAGCGGTGGCTGCTGGCGCAGCTCGCGGGGCCTGATCCGGGGCCGGCGGGGCCGGACCTGGCGAGCTGTCTGCGCGCGATCGCGTTCGACCGGCGGGAGCGGCCGCCGCCGGAGCAATCCATGGCGCGGCCGATCCTGCGCGCCGAGCAGCAGGCGGCGCTGGGCTGGGCGGTGGCCACGCCGCGCGGGTTTCGCGAGCGGCTGGTGCGGTTCTGGGCCAACCATTTCACCGTCAGCCTGCGCCAGGGCGGGGTCGGCGCGCTGGCCGGCGCGTTCGTGCGCGAGGCGATCCGCCCGCACGTGACCGGGCGGTTCGAGGACATGCTGCTGGCGGTGATGCGGCATCCGGCGATGCTGCTGTATCTGGATAACGCGGTGTCGGTGGGGCCCGACAGCCTGGCCGGGGCGGGCAGCGGGCGCGGGCTGAACGAGAATCTCGCGCGCGAGTGCCTGGAGCTGCACACGCTGGGGGTGGGCACCTACACCCAGGCGGACGTGACCGCGCTGGCGGCGGTGCTGACCGGCTGGTCGGTGGACATCAACGATCCGGTGCCGGGGTTCTTTTTTCGCCCGCGCGCGCACCAGCCGGGGTCCAAGCGGCTGCTGGGACGGGTTTTCGCCGAGGGCGAGGCCGGCGGGGTGGCGGCGCTGCGGTTCCTGGCCGGGCAGCCGGCGACGCATCTGCATCTGGCCGGCAAGCTGGCGCGGCATTTCGTCTCCGATGCGCCGCCGCCCGAGGCTGTGCGGCGGATCGCGGGGGTGCTGGGGGCCACCGGTGGCGATCTGGGGGTCGCGGCCGGGGCGATCGTGGCGATCGAGGCGGCGTGGGTGCCGCTGGGCAAATTGCGCGCGCCGCAGGATTTCGTCATCGCCGCGCTGCGCGCCGCGGACCTGCCGGACGGCCAGGCGCCGCCGGACCTGGCGGCGGTGGTGGCCGGGCTGGGGCAGCCGCTGTGGAACGCGCCGCTGCCCGATGGCTGGGCGGATGACGCCGCCGGCTGGGCCGGGCCGGAGGCGATGCTGCGGCGGATCGACTGGTCGTTCTCGCTGGCCGGGCGGCTGCGCGATGCCGATCCGCCGGCGCTGGCGGAGGCGTCGCTGGGGCCGTTGCTGCGGCCGGCGACGCGCGCGGCGATGGCGGGCGCGCCGAGCCGGGTGGAGGCGATGGCACTGTTGTTCGCAAGTCCGGAGTTTCAGCGGCGATGAGGGGGGTGTCGCGACGGCGGGCGCTGCTGGGCCTGGGCGGGGCGGTGACGCTGGGCGGGCGGGTGCGGGTGGCGTTCGCCGACGCGCCGACGCGGGCGCGGTTGGTGGTGGTGCTGCTGCGCGGGGCGCTGGACGGGATGGGCGCGGTGATCCCGTATGGCGATCCGGCGCTGATGGGGCTGCGCGGGGCGATCGTGCCCAGGCCGGTGGGGCAGCCCGAGGGGATGCTCGATCTGGGCGGGTTTTACGGGTTGCATCCGGCGCTGGGCGGGCTGCACGGGATGTATCGGGCGGGCGAGGCGCTGGCGGTGCACGCGGTGGGCGGACCAAGCCGCAGCCGCAGCCATTTCGACGCGCAGGATTGTCTGGAATGCGGGGCCGATCATCGGCTGGACAGCGGCTGGCTGAACCGCGCGGTGGCGGCGGTGCCAGGGCCGCGGCCGGCGGCGGGGCTGGCGCTGTCGGTGGGGGTGGCGACGCCGCTGCTGCTGCGCGGGCCGGGCCGGCTGGCGGCCTGGGCACCTGGCGCGATGGGGGCGCCGCCGGCGGATTTTTATGCCCGCGTCGCCGCCCTGCACCAGGCGGATGCGCTGACCGGGCCGGCGATCGACGCGGCGCTGGCCGAGCGGGCGGCGGTGCGCGCGGCCGGGCCCGGCGGCGGTGGGTTCGCCGGCATCGCCAGGACCGCCGGGCGGCTGCTCGCCGCGGACGATGGGCCGCGGGTGGCGGCGCTGGAGCTGGGCGGATGGGACACCCATGCGGCGCAGAAGAACCGGCTGGGCGCGGCGCTTGGGCAGCTCGATGCCGGGCTGGTCGGGTTGCGCGAGGGGCTGGGCGCGGCGTGGGCGCGCAGCGCGGTGCTGGTGATCACCGAGTTCGGCCGCACCGCGCATGTGAACGGCACCGCCGGCACCGACCATGGCACCGCCACGGTGGCCTTCATCGTCGGCGGCGCGGTGGCCGGCGGGCGGGTTGGCGGCACCTGGCCGGGGCTGGCGCGCGCGCAGCTGTGGGAGGGGCGCGATCTGGCGCCGACCGCGGATGTGCGGGGCCTGGCCAAGGGTTTGCTGGTCGCGCATCTGGGCGTGCCGGCGGCGGCGATGGCGGCGATTTTTCCCGGTGCCGAGGCGGTGGCGCCGGCCGCCGGGCTGCTGCGGGTTTAGCTTCGGCGGCTCAAGAACAGACGCCAGGTGAACAGGCGCTTGGCGAGCGAATCGCGCACCCGCTGGAGGCGTCGGCGCAGGCGCCAGGCGGGGCTGAGGCCGCGGTGGCGGCCGGCCGGGCGGGCGCCGATGCGCGAGGCGAGGTCGGCGCGCTGGCGCACCGGGAACGGGCGCACGATGAACGGCACCAGCCCGTTCTCCCAGAAGCGGTCCATGGTCTGGTCGATCGGCATGAAGATGCGCCGCCCGTGCGCGAGCATGCGCCGAGCGGCCTCGCGGCGGATCAGATAGGCGCCCAGGCCGAGCACGTGGACATCGAGCCGGAACAACGTGCCGTGCGCGAGCTGGCGCACCGGCCGGCCGGTGAAGCGGCGCGAGGGCGGGGTGTGGAGCTGGGTGCGCAGCGAATCGAGCCGCACCACCAGCCAGGGCGGGTCGGGGTCGGCGAGGAGTTCGCCGACCAGGGCGGGCAGATCGGGCGAGATATCCAGATCGTCCTCCAGGATCAGCGCGACCTCGATGTTCTGATCGATCATGCGCTGCCAGAGGCGGTAATGGCTGAGATAGCAGCCGATCTCGTTGTCCAGCAGGTCGTTGCCGTAGACGAGCTTCGTGCGCGCCTGGTCCACCATGGCGCGGTCGGCGGGCGTGAGGGTGCGGCCATCGACGGCGGCGACGAACTCGCCGTCCAGCCCGACCCGGGCAAGGGCCGCGCGCATGTGGTCGCGCCGGGCGGTGTCGCGGGCGAGGTTGATGACGAACACGGGTGGGACTTCCATGCGCGGGCTCCGGCGAGACGGCACGGCTTGCGCCAGGGCGCGGCGATGGACAAGACTGGTGGCGACAAAAAACGGCGACGGCCAGCGTTCGCCACGACACATGGGGTATCATGGAAAAAATCGCCTCTCTCGCCTATGCCACCCATGACGGCACCGAACTGATCGGCGATCTGTATCTGCCCGATGGGCCTGGTCCGCATCCGGCGGTGATCGCGGTGCATGGCGGTGGCTGGCAGGCCGGCGACCGGCAGAGCTATCGCCATGTCGGCCCGTTGCTGACCGATGCGGGGATCGCGCTGTTCACCATCGACTACCGGCTCGCGACACCTGGCCGGCCGAGCTATCCGGCGGCGGTGGGCGATGTGATGGCGGCGGTGCGGTTCGTGCGCGCCAATGCGGCGAAATTTCGCATCGATCCCGCGCGGCTGGGGCTGATGGGCGATTCCGCCGGGGCGCACCTGGCCGCCCTGGTGGCGCTGGCAGGTGCCACGCCGCGCTTTGCGACGCTGCATGCCGATGACCCGACCGCGGGGGTGAGCTGCGCGGTGAAGGCGGTGGTGGGCATCTATGGCGTCTATGACATGGCCGCGCAGTGGAACCATGACGCGCTGTGTCGCCCGGCCGACCAGATCACCGAGAAATTCCTCGGCCGCGCGCTGCCGGCGGACCGGGCGGTCTATTTCGAGAGTTCGCCGCTGTCCTATGCCACCACCGACAACGCCCAGATCGCCTTTCAGCTCGCGGTCGGCACCGAGGATGACGTGGTGGACCGCGCCAGCCAGACCGATGCGTTCCTGCTGGCGCTGAAGCAGGCGAAAATCTATGCCCGCCCGGTGGTGATCCAGGGCGCGGGGCATTTCTGGGCGGCCTGGCCGCTGGACGAGACCGACAGCCCGATGGCGCGCTATGCGCCCGGTCTGCTGCGGTTTCTTGCCGAAAAGCTCTGACGCGGCTTGTTGATCACGCTCCTGCGCGGCCGACCGCGGCTGATCGGCGGGGTCATTGTCGGGCTGCTGCTGTGGTGGCTGCTGCCGACGGGCGGGCGGGCGGTGAGCCGGGCGATCCTGGCCTGGGACGGCGGGGTGGCGGTTTTCCTCGCCGCCGCGCTGCATCTGTTCCTGACCCACGGGACCGCGCATCTGCCTCAGGATGCGGCCGCGCAGGAGGAAGGCGAGTGGACGGTCTTCGGGCTGACGCTGGTTGGCACCATCGCCAGTCTTGGTGCCATTGTCAGCGAATTCGCCGCCCTGCATGCCGCCGCCTCGGAGCAGCGCTGGCTGCATGTGCTGCTGGTGGCGGCGACGCTGGCGCTGTCGTGGCTGATGACGCAGACCACTTTCGCGTTTCGCTATGCCCATGAGTTCTACAGCCGCACCGACCCCGCGCAGAAGGCGGTGGATGGCGGGCTCATATTTCCGGGCGAGGATGCGCCGGATTATCTCGATTTTTTCTATTTCGCGCTGGTGCTGGGCATGACGTTTCAGGTGTCGGACGTGCAGATCACCGCGCGCAAGCTGCGCCGGCTGGCGACGCTGCATGGGCTGATCGGGTTTGGCTTCAACACGGTGATCCTGGCGCTGAGTGTCAATCTCGCCGCCGGGCTGTTGGGATAGGCAATGTCAGCGTCGGGCGTTCACGCCGGCGAACATGGAGGGGTCGCAGTTGGTGCGGCCGGCCATCATGCAATCCTCGATGCGGCCGGAATGTTGCAGTTGATGCACCAGGGCGAGCCCCACCACCACCAGCGCCAGCACCACCGCGATCGCGGCGAGGCCGCCGGTCTGACGGTCGGCGATGATCTGTGGGCTGTCGCCCCGACCGGCGGAGCCACGCCCATCCGGACCGGTGTCGAGATCGGTATGTCGCATCGCGCGCGCCCTCCCCGCCCCGGTGAAGATGCGCCGTGGGCCGGGCCGATACAATACCCATGCAGGATCGATCAGGAGGGGCGGCCATGAGCGAGCAGACACAGGCGCGGATACGCAGGCATCTGGGCGCCACCGACAAGGATTTCGCCGCGCTGATCCGCCGCATCGGGCCGATGACGATGCAGGTGGCGCGGCGGCGCTCACCCTATGAGGCGCTGGTGCGGGCGATCGCGCACCAGCAACTGCACGCGCGCGCCGCCGAGGCGATCCTGGGGCGGATGATGGCGCTGGTGCCCGACGCGGATTTTCCGGCCCCCGAGGCGCTGGCGGGGCTCGATGCGACGGTGCTGCGGGCGTGCGGCTTTTCGGCGAGCAAGATCGTCGCGCTGCACGACATCGCCGCGCGCGCCGCGGACGGCACCATCCCTGCCCGCGCGGCCGCCCGGCGGCTGGACGACGCGGCGCTGATCGAGCGGCTGACCAGCGTGCGCGGGGTGGGGCGCTGGACGGTGGAGATGCTGCTGATCTTCACCCTTGGCCGTCCCGACGTGCTGCCGGTGGATGATTTCGGGGTGCGCGAGGGCTGGCGCCTGCTCAAACGCGCCGAGCAACAGCCGCGGCCGCGCGAACTGGCGGAGATCGGCGCGGCCTGGGCGCCCTATCGCTCGGCGGCGGCGTGGTATCTGTGGCGGGCGGCTGATGAGGGGAAGAAGATCAAGGCGGTGACGGTTTAGGTGGGTGACGACCGGGGGCGGTTCGGTTCAGCGACGCGACGCAAATGAGAAGCGACCTTGACGTGCGCCTGGCCACGACGAGCGATGCGCCGGCGATCTGCCGCGTTGTCCGCGAGTCGATCATCGAGCTCTGTTTCGCGGATCACCAGGGTGACGCGCGGGTCCTTGCGCGATGGCTGGCAAACAAGACGCCGGACGATGTCGGTCGTTGGTTGAAAAATGCCTCCAACATCAATCTCGTCGCGGTGCGCGCGGAC
>DAHWBL010000430.1 GCA_027323595.1 Acetobacteraceae bacterium
GGCCAATGCTTCGCAGTGCGCGATGAGCGCGTCATTGTCCGCCCCGCGCATCGCGGCGAGGCTGAGCAGGCCTGCATGATAGCCAAGCCGCACCGCCAGCCGCGCCTCATCCACCGCCTGCGCGGTGCGCCCGGCGAGGCCGGCCACCATCAGCACCGGCGCGCTGGCCCAGTCACGCGCCTGCGTCGCCGCCTCCGCCAGCACCGGCTCCAGCAGCCCATGTTCGCGAATCGCGAACTGGGTGGTGTGCACCCCCACGGCAAGCCCGCCGGCGCCGGCATCCAGATAATAGCGGGTGAGCGCACGCTGCCGGCGCGGATCGAATTTTCGCGCGCCATCGAGCGCCAGCGGATGCGCCGGGATCGCCACGCCACGCCGCAACGCCTCCAGCGCGGCCACGGGAATGTGTGAACGATGCAGCCCCATCAAGCCATCCTCCAAAGCATGTCGTCTTTCACCCAAATTCCGGCCCGGCCGCCACCGCCAGGATCGCCGGCAGCCCAGGCAAGTGGGAGCCGCCGAAAATCATTCGGGTGAAGCGGCGCTGTTCGCTCCAGCCGCGCGCGGCGAGCCCGGGCAGCAACGCCCTGCCCGCGTCGAGAATATCGGCGAATGCCGGCCCGGTCGCGGCGTCGATGGCGGCGTGCAGCAGCGCGCCGGCTGTGTGCGCGCCGATCACCGGCCCGATCTGCCACGCCCGGCGCCCGGCGCGCAGGATGGCCAAACCGTCAGTGCCAGCAAAGCAGGAGCTTGTCGGACGCGCCAGAAAATCGTTCAGAAGAAACGCGCGGTCGGCGCCAAACGCCCGCCGGTCGGGCGCGACGTCACAGCCTGCATTCCCGCCGCCGGCGCCGCCACCCATGCCCTGCCAGCGCGCCATGCCGCACAGCCCGACGAACCCCATGCGCGCATAGACCTCCGCCCCCGCGTCGGTCGCATCCAGCAGCGCCACGCGACCGGCTTTGGTGAGCGCATCGGTTGCCGTGCGCACCAGCGACGTGGCGATTCCGCGTCGGCGCCAGGCGCGCGGCACCAGCACCATCGAGACCCAGCCGAAATCATCGCCATAGGGCAGCGCCGCGGCGGTGCCGACCAGTTCGCCATCCGCGAAGCTGGCGAAAACCTGGCCGTGACGCAGGAAGATCGCCCAGTCCGCGGCGGTCTGGTTCCAGCCTGCCTCGTCGCTGAGCGCCAGCGCGGCGTCGATGTGGGCGGCATCGAGCAGACATGGCGGTTCAATAGACACCGCTGCGCACCTCGAACTTTGTCGGCTTGCCCAGGGTCTGCCCGCCGCGCGCGACCCAGTCCGCCACCCAGTCCAGCATGCGCTCGAGCGGCACCAGCGGCGGGCCGAACAGGCGCGTGGCCTCGCTGCTGTCGTTGAGCCAGCAGCTTGGCGCCTCCTCGCCGGTCAATACCGGTGCGCGGCCCAGGCGCTTTGCAAACTCATGGGCCAGCGCGCGCACCGACAGGCATTGCGGTCCGGTGATGTTGATCGGGCTGGTGGGGGTGGTGCAATGACGCAACAGCCGCAGCGCCTGTGCGCAGGCGTCGCCTTGCCAGATGACGTTGACATAGCCCATCGCCAGGTCGAGCGGGGTGCCCTCGCGCACCTTCAGCGCAATGTCATGCAGCACGCCATAGCGCAGATCGATCGCGTAGTTCAGCCGGAACAGCCGCCCGGGCGTTGAATATTTCTTTGAAAAATACTGAAACATTCTCTCCCGCCCCAGGCAGCTCATCGCGTATTCGCCGGGCGGATCGGGCAGCACCGCCTCGGTGCAGCCAGCCGATGGCGCGTGGGCGAACGGATACACGCAGCCGGTGGAAAACGCGACGATGCGCGCGGCGGCAAAGCGCTCGGCGACCAGGGCGGGCATGTGCACGTTCATCGCCCAGGTCAGTCCCGGATCGGCGGCGGCACCGAATTTGTGCCCGGCCATGAAGACGATGTTGCGCACATCCGGCAACGCGGCGAGCGCCGTGCGATCCAGCAGGTCGGCCGATATTGTCTCGATCCCGTTTTGTTCGAGTTCGTCGCGCAGCCCCGCCTCGCTGAAGCGCGCCACCGCCACCACCCGCTTGCCGCAGGCCGCGCGCGCCAGACGTGCGAGCGAGGGGCCCATCTTGCCGCCGACGCCAAGGATCATCAGATCGCCATCGAGCCTGGCCAGATCGTCGATCAATGCCTGCGAGGGACGCGCGAGCAGCGCGTCGAGTTCGGCCACGCTGCCGACGGTTGCGGGAAGATCATCAGGGTCGAGCGGCATCGCATCCTCCGGGTGGCAATATTTCAGGCGGGCGGCAGCAATGCACGCTCAAGCCCGAGACAGATCAGATACAGCGCGACGCCGATGATGGTCAGCAGCAGCACCGCCATCAGCATCGCCGCGGTGTCGAGCGTGCTTTGCACCTGGATCATCAGATAGCCAAGCCCACGGTCCGAGGCGACGAATTCGCCCACCACCGCGCCGGCCACCGCCAGAATCGCCGCCACCTTCATGCCGGAAAACACATAGGGCAGCGCACCGGGAAGCTGGATCTTGGTGAACAACTGCCAGCGCGACCCCTTCAGCGCGTGCACCAGATCGAGCAGGTCAGGTTCGATTTCGCTGAGGCCGCGGGCGGTGTTGAGCAGGATCGGGAACAGGCAGAGGCTGAAGGTGATCAGAATATTGCTGACCAGGCCGTAGCCGATCCAGACGATCACCAGCGGGCCGAGCGCGACCTTGGGGATCATGTTCAATGTCACGAACACCGGAAAAACCAGCATCGACAGCCTGCGCGACCAGGAGAAAATCATCGCCAGCGCAACCCCGCAGACCAGTGCCAGGGCGAAGCCGCCAAAGATTTCCGTGAAGCTGACGAGGCTGTTGCTCTGCCAGGCATAGTTCGGTGCGGCCAGCGTGGCGAGCATGGCCAGCGGCGAGGGCAGCACGAAGGCCGGGATGGCGAACAGCGCCACCGCGCCCTGCCAGGCGGCGAGCAGCGCGAGGTGCATCCCCAGCACCACAAACCGCGTCCGCCAGCGTGCGGCGCTGTCGTGATCGGCATCGTCGCGTGTTGGCTCGGTTGCTGCAATCACCATCGTCTCTCACCGCGCTGCGCCCGCTCACCCGGGCGGCGCATCATTGACCAGCCCTCCGGCGCTGGCTAGTTTTTTCAGCGATGTCGATCAATGCCGATCAGCAGGAGATGAAGCCATGCGCGCCTCCGCCATTTTCGCCCCGCTCGTGGTGCTGTGGGGCGCGTTGTCCGCGCACGCGCAGGAAAGCCAACGGCTGGTGCTGAACTATATTCCCACCGCTGACCACGCGCCTTATTTCTATGCGAAATCCCAAGGCTGGTACTCCAAGGAAGGCATCGACCTCACCATCGAGGTGGGCAAGGGCTCGGCCTATTCGGCGCAGGCGGTGGGCTCGGGGGCCGCGGCGTTCGGCATCGCCGACCTGCCGACCGCGATGGTCGCGCGTGGCAAGGGGGCGGACCTGCTGGCGGTGATGAATGTCTACGCGAATTCACCGCAAGGGTTCTATTGGCTGAAAAGCAGCGGCATCAAGGGGCCGGCGGATTTCCCCGGCCACAGCATCGGCAACCCGCCGGGCGACGCGGCACGGGTGATGTGGCCGGCCTTTGCCAAGGCCATCCATATCGATCCTGAATCGGTTCATTTCGTGAATGTCTCCGCCGCCGCCAAGATCGGCGCGCTGCGCAGCCACGCGGTGGACATCATCACCGATTTCTACAACGAGCATGATCTGAAGCTCGACACCTTCGGCGATGATCTGGGCTTTTTGTCCTGGCGCAGCGAGGGGATCAATCTTTACGGCAACTCGGTGCTGACCAGCCACGCGTTCCTTGCCGCGCATCCCGACGTCGTGCGCAAATTCGTCACCGTCTCGCAGCGCGCCTTCGCCGCCTGCGTGATCGATGTCGCGCCTTGTCTTGACGCGCTGTTCGCGTCGGCGAGCGGGCTGGATCGGCATGTGCAGGAAAATCAGTGGCGGCGGATCAAGGAACTGATGGATTCGCCCACCGGCCGACAGGTGGCGCTCGGCGCGTTCGACATGCAGCG
>DAHWBL010000452.1 GCA_027323595.1 Acetobacteraceae bacterium
CACCTGGCCGGCGCGCAGCACCATGATGCGGTGGGCGAGCGCGCGCACCACCGCCAGATCGTGGCTGATGAACAGATAGGCGAGCCCGTGCCGTGCCTGCAGGTCGCGCAGCAGATCGACGATCTGCGCCTGCACCGAGCGGTCGAGCGCGGAGGTGGGTTCGTCCAGCACCAGCAGGCGCGGGGCGAGCACCAGCGCGCGGGCGATGGCGATGCGCTGGCGCTGGCCGCCGCTGAATTCGTGCGGAAAGCGGTCGATGCTGTCGGCATCGATGCCGACCTCGCGCAGGGCATCGAGCACGCGGGCGCGCCGGGCGGCGGCGGTGAGGGCGCGTGCGTGCACGGCCAATCCTTCGGCGACGATCTCGCCCACGCTCATGCGCGGCGAGAGGCTGCCGAACGGGTCCTGAAAGACGATCTGCATGCGCGCGCGCAGCGCCCGTGGCAGGCGTTCGGGCAGCGCTGTGCCCTCGAAGGCGATGGCGCCGGTGCTGGCTTGCAGGCGCAGCAGCGCGAAGCCCAGGGTGGATTTGCCCGAGCCGCTTTCGCCGACCAGCCCCAGGGTCTCACCGGCGCGGATGTCGAGGCTGACGCGCTGCAGTGCGTGCAGTGTCGCGGCGGGGCGTCCGAGCAGGGTGCGGCGGGTGGTGAAGCCGACCGAGATGTCGGTGCCGCTGAGCAGCACCGGCGCGCGGGCGACGCGCGGTGCGGGGCCGCCGCGCGGGGCGGAATCGAGCAGCATGCGGGTGTAGGGGTGCGCGGGTGCGGCGAATAATTGCGCGGTGGGCGCGAGTTCGACGACGCGCCCGTGCTGCATCACCGCGACCAGGTCGGCGTGGCGGCGGACGATGTTGAGGTCATGGGTGATCAGCAGCACGCCCAGCCCGCGCGCGGCGCGCAGCCTGGCCAGCAGATCGAGGATCTGCGCCTGGATGGTGACATCGAGCGCGGTGGTGGGTTCGTCGGCGATCAGCAGCGATGGGTCGTTGGCCAGCGCCATGGCGATCATCACGCGCTGGCGCTGGCCGCCGGAGAGTTCGTGCGCGAAGGCGTCGAGCCGGGTTTTGGCGTCGGCGAAGCCGCATTGCGCGAGGATGTCCACCACCCGCGCGCGCAGTTCCGGCCCGCCGATGCGCTGGTGCAGGGTGATCGCCTCGGCCACCTGTTTGCCGATGCGGTGCAGCGGGTTGAGGCTGGTCATCGGCTCCTGGAAGATCATGCCGGCTTTCACGCCGCGCAGCCCGCGCAGGGTGTGGGCCGGCGCGCCGATGGTCTGCACGCCGTCGAGCAGCACGCTGCCGCTGACCGCGGCCCCTGGCGGGGTGAGGCCGAGCAGGGCGAGCGCGCCGAGGCTTTTGCCCGAGCCGCTTTCGCCGACGATGGCAAGGGTCTGTCCGGCGGCGAGGGTGTAGCCGACATCGCGCACCACCGCGCGATCGCCGAAGCGCACGGTGAGATTTTCGACCCTGAGCAGGCTCACAATGTCTTGCGCGGGTCGAACGCGTCGCGCACCGCCTCGCCGATGAAGATCAGCAGCGACAGCACGCCGCCGAGCACCACGAAGCTGGCCAGACCGAGCCAGGGTGCCTGCAGATTGTTCTTGCCCTGGCTGACGAGTTCGCCAAGCGAGGGCGAGCCGGGCGGCAGGCCGAAGCCCAGGAAATCAAGGCTGGCCAGCACCGTCACCGAGCCCGACAGGGTGAAGGGCAGGAAGGTGAGGGTGGCGACCAGCGCGTTGGGCAGGATGTGGCGCGCCATGATGGCGAGGTCCGACACGCCGAGCGCGCGGGCGGCGCGGACATATTCGAGGTTGCGTCCGCGCAGGAATTCGGCGCGCACGACGCCGGTGAGATTCATCCAGGAGAAGGCGAGAAGAAACAGCAGCAGCACCCAGAATCCGGGGACGATGACGCTGCCCAGGATGATCAGCAGATAGAGCTGCGGCATGCCCGACCAGATTTCGATGAAGCGCTGGAACAGCAGGTCGGTCAGCCCGCCGCGATAGCCCTGGATCGCGCCGGCGGCGATGCCGACCGCCGAGGCGACGATGGTGAGGCTGAAGCCGGACAGCACCGAGATGCGAAATCCGTAGATGACGCGGGCAAGCACGTCGCGCGCCTGGTCGTCGGTGCCGAGCGGGTCGTGCCAGGATGGCGGCGAGGGGGCGGGGCGGTCGAGGCCGCGCACGGTGGTGTCATAGGCGTAGGGGATCGCCGGCCAGATCGCCCAGCCGTGCCGGGCGATGGCGGCCTGCACGTCGGGGTCGCCGTAATCGGCCTGGGTGGGCAGGAAATCGGTGCCGAACGCGTCCTCGCTGTAATCGGTCAGCACCGGAAACATCCAGTGCCCGTCGAAGCGGATCAGCAGCGGGCGATCGTTGGCGACGAATTCGGCGCACAGGCAGATGCAGAACAGGGCGAGAAAGATCAGCGCCGACCAGCTGCCGCGACGGTTGGCGCGAAAGGCGGCGATGCGCCGCGCGGTGAGCGGGGTCATCCGCGCCGCTCGAAATCGATGCGCGGATCGACCAGCGTGTACATCAGGTCGCCGACGAGCTGCATCACCAGCCCGATCAGGGTGAAGATGTAGAGCGTGCCGAACATCACCGGATAATCCCGTCGGATCGCGCTTTCGAAGCCGAGCAGCCCGAGCCCGTCGAGCGAAAACACGATCTCCACCAGCAGCGCCGAGGTGAACAGCAGCCCGATGAAGGCGGCGGGAAAGCCGGCGACGATCAGCAGCATGGCGTTGCGGAACACATGGCCGTACAGCACGCGCGTTTCGGAGGCGCCCTTGGCGCGCGCGGTGACCACGTATTGCTTGCGGATCTCCTCGATGAAGCAGTTCTTGGTCAGCATGGTGAGGCTGGCGAAGCCGCCGGCGACCAGGGCCATCGTGGGCAGCACCATGTGCCACAGATAGTCGGCGACACGCTGCGGCCAGGGCCAGAGGTCGGCGCCCGCCGAGGCGAGGCCGCGCAGCGGAAACCATTGCACGAAGCTGCCGCCGGCGAAGACCACCACCAGCAGGATGGCGAACAGGAATCCCGGGATCGCATAGCCCACCAGGATCGCCGCGGAGGTCGCCACATCGAAGCGGCTGCCGTCGCGCACCGCCTTGGCGATGCCGAGCGGAATCGAGACCAGATAGATGAGCAGGGTGGACCACAGCCCGAGCGAGATCGACACCGGCATCTTGTCGGCCACCAGCTCCAGCACCGGGCGGTCGCGAAAGAAGGAGCGGCCGAAATCGAACCGCAGATAGCCGCCGAGCATGTCGAGGAATCGTTGCAGCGGCGGCTTGTCGAAGCCGAACATGCGGCGGATGTCGGCGACCAGATGCGGATCAAGCCCGCGCGCGCCCTGATACAGCCCGGGGGCGGAGGTTTCGCCCGCGCCGGTGCCCGCGACGCGCATGGTGACATCGCCGCGACCGCGGATTTCGGCGATCATCTGTTCCACCGGCCCGCCCGGCGCGAGCTGCACCACCGCGAAATTGATCGCGATGATGCCAAACAGGGTGGGGATGATCAGCGCGAGGCGGCGCAGGATGTAGCCGCCCATCAGCCGCCGGACCCGCTGGCCGCGGCGAGCGCGCGCGCGCGCGCAGGGTCGATCCACCAGGCATCGAACACGAAGCCCGCGCGGGTCGGCAGGTCGGGCCAGCCGAACTTGTCCCACAGCGCGACTCGGTGGCTGCTCAGATGCCAGTTCGGCACCATGTACCAGCCCCACAGCAGCACCCGGTCGAGCGCGCGGCAGGCGGTGATCAGGCTGGCGCGGTCGGTGGCGGTGATGATTTTTTCCACCAGCGCGTCGACCGCGGGGTCGGCCACGCCGATCACGTTCTCGCTGCCCTCGCTTTTGGCCGCCTCGCTGCTCCAGTAATCGCGCAGTTCGTTGCCGGGCACGTCGCTTTCGCTGAACACGTTCATGGTCATGTCGTAATCGAAACTGTCCAGCAGATGCTGATATTGCGACGGATCCACCGTGCGCACCTCGGCGGTGATGCCCAGCTTGTCGAGCGACTGCACATAGGGCAGTGCCACGCGCTCATAGCCCGGATCGGGCAGCAGAATGGCAAAGCGCATCGGCTGGCCGGATTTGTCCACCAGCCGGCGCTGCACCACGGCCCAGCCGGCGGCGGTGAGCAGATCAAGGGCTGCGCGCAATTGCGCGCGGTTGTTGCCGCTGCCGTCGGTGACCGGCAGCGAGAAGGGCGTGGTGAACAGCTCCGCCGGCAGCCGGTCCGCCCAGGGGTCGAGCAATGCGCGCTCGGCGGCGTCGGGCAATCCTGAACTTGCCAGATCGCTGTTGGAGAAATAGCTCCTGGTGCGGGTGTAGGCGCCGTAGAACAAGGTTTTGTTCATCCACTCGAAATCGAAGGCGAGTGCCATGGCCTGGCGCACCCGCGCGTCGGCGAACACCGGCCGGCGCAGGTTCATCGCGAAGCCCTGCATGCCGGTGGGCAGATGGTGGCGGATCTCGCGCTTGATCACGAGGCCCTTCTGCACGGCGGGAAAATCATAGCCGGTGGCCCAGTTTTTCGCGATGTTCTCCTCGCGGAAATCCGCCTGGCCCGCCTTGAAGGCTTCCATCGCGACGGTGGCGTCGCGGAAATATTCCGTGCTGATCGCATCGAAGTTGGACAGCCCCCGCCCGGTCGGCAGGTCGGCGGCCCACCAGTTGGCGCGGCGTGCGAGGCCGATGGTGCGCCCGAGCGCGAAGCTGTCTACCTTGTAGGGGCCAGAGCCCGGCGGCGGTTCGGGCAGCGGGCGGGAGAAATCGCGGCCCTGCCAGAAATGCCGTGGCAGGATGGACATCTCGCCCAGGATCAGCGGCAGCTCGCGGTTGCCGCTGGATTTGAAACGAAAGATCACCCGGCCGGGGCCATCGGCGCTGACCTTGTCCACATCGGCGTAATAGGCGCGGTAGAACGGGCGGCCCTGGTCGAGCAGGGTGGTGAAGGTCCAGACCACGTCGTCGGCGGTGACCGGCACGTCGTCGGAAAAGCGTGCCTGCGGGCGCAGCTCGAAGGCGACCCAGCTGCGGTCGTTGGCCAGCTCGATCGTGCTCGCCAGATGGCCGTAGGCGACGCCTGGCTCGTTGCTGTTGTCGCGCAGCAGCGAATCGAAGGTCTGGATGACCGGGGTGGCGGCGGTGCCGCGCACGATGAAGGGGTTGAAGCTGTCGAAGCTGCCGAGTGCTGCAAGCCGCACCTGCCCGCCTTTCGGCGCGGCGGGATCGGCATAGGGGAAATGGGTGAAATCGGGTGGCAGCGCGGGGGTGCCGATGGAGGCGAGCCCGTGGCTGCGCACCGCGCCGGGGGTGGCGCGCGCCGTGGCGGGCAGCAGCAGCGTGGGGCCGGCGGCGAGCAGGAAGCGGCGGGGAAGCGGGAGCATGCGCGGTTCCTTCATGGGCCGAGGGCGGCGACGGCGGCGGCGAGCAGGGCGGGGTCGCCGGCGGCGATCACCTGGCCGGGTCCGTCGCGGCGCAGCGCCTGGCCCGACCAGTCGGTCATCCGTCCGCCGGCACCCTCGACCACCGGCACCAGCGCCGCCCAGTCCCACGGCTTGAGGTCGGCTTCGACCACGAGGTCGGTGTGGCCGAGCGCGAGCAGGCCGTAATTGTAGCAGTCCCCGCCCCAGATGGTGCGCCGGGCGCGCGCGGCGAGTGCGGCGAAGCGCGGCAGGCTGTCGGCGAACATTTCGGGCGAGGTGGCGGCAAGCTCGGCCTGGTCGAGCCGGGCGCAGGGGCGGCAGCCTGCCTGCCCGCCGAGCGGGCCGGAAAAGCGGGTGGGTCGGCCGGCGATGGCGGCCCAGCGTTCGCCCAGCACCGGCTGGTCGATCACGCCGAGCAGCGGGCGGTCGGCCTCCAGCAGCCCGACCAGGATGCCAAAGCTGGGGCGGCCGGTGATGAAGGCGCGGGTGCCGTCCAGCGGGTCGAGCACGAAGCACAGGTCCGATTCGGGGCGCTCATGGCCGAATTCCTCGCCCAGGATACCCACGCCGGGGAAGCGCTGGGCCAGCAGCTCGCGCATCGCGGCCTCCGCCTCGCGGTCGGCGATGGTCACCGGCGAGGCGTCCGCCTTGAGATCGGCGGCGATCGGGGTGCGGAAATACCGGCGCAGGACCGCGCCGGCGGCATCCGCCGCGGCTTCGGCCGCGGCGAGGGCGGCATCGAGTTCGGTGTGGTTCATTTGCAGCCGGATCAAACCGCTCTAGGGTGCGCCACCCTAAGGAACCGGCCGCGCGCCAGCAACAGAGCGCCCATCACGTGAACCAGATCGCCGTGCTTTGAACCCCATCATCGTCATTCCGGCCCGCATGGCCTCGACCCGGCTGCCGGGCAAGCCCCTCGCCCTGATCGGCGGGCGGGCGATGATCCTGCATGTGCTCGACCGTGCCCGCGAGGCGGCGATCGGCCCGGTGCTGGTGGCGTGCAGCGAGCCCGAGGTGGCCGAGGCGGTGCGCGCCGATGGTGGCCGAGCGGTGCTGACCGACCCCGATCTGCCGTCCGGCTCGGACCGGGTGCTGGCGGCGCTGGCGCGGGTGGACCCCGACGGGGCGCATGATCTGATCATCAATTTGCAAGGCGATCTGCCGACCATTCCGCCGGCGCAGATCGTCGCGGTGCGCGACGCGCTGGCCGACAGCGACGCCGAGCTGGCGACCCTGGTGGCGCCGATCACCGATGCGGCGGAGGCCGCGGCGTCGTCGGTGGTGAAGGCGGTCTGCGGTTTCGCGCCGGGCGCGCGGTTCGCGCCGGCGCTGTATTTTTCGCGCGCCGCCGTGCCGTGGGGTGAGGGGCCGCTGTGGCACCATATCGGCATCTATGGCTGGCGGCGGACGGCGCTGGCGCGGTTCGTGACGCTGCCGCCCTCGCCGCTGGAGCTGCGCGAGAAGCTGGAGCAGTTGCGCGCGCTGGAGGCGGGCATGCGCATCGTCTGCGCGCGGGTGGATGCCGCCCCGCACGGGGTGGACACGATTGACGATCTGGCGCGGGCGCGCCGGGAGGACGATCTGGCGCGGGCGCGCCGGGGGGACGATCTGGCGCGGGCGCGCCGGGCGATGGAAGCAGGGAAATGACCAACCAGATCATCGCGTTTCAGGGCCGGCCCGGCGCCTATTCGGACCTTGCCTGCCGCACCGCCTATCCGGGCTGGACCACGCTGGCGTGCGACACTTTCGAGGCGGCCATCGAGGCGGTGCATTCGGGCGCGGCCGCGCTGGCGATGCTGCCGTGCGAGAACAGCCTCGCCGGGCGGGTGCCCGACACCCATGCGCTGTTGCCCGACAGCGGGCTGCACGTGATCGGCGAGCATTACCAGCGGGTGGAGCATTGCCTGCTGGCGCTGCCCGGCACGCGGCTGGAGGAGGTGCGGCGCGCCCACTCGCACCCGATGGCGCTGGGCCAGGTGCGCCATTCGCTGGCCACCCTCGGACTCACCGCGGTGACCGAGGCCGACACCGCCGGCAGCGCGCAACTGGTGGCGCAATGGGGCAAAAAGGAGGAGGCGGCGGTGGCGAGCGCGCTGGCCGCCGAGCTGTACGGGCTCAGCGTGCTGCGCACCAACATCGAGGACGCGGCGCATAACACCACGCGGTTCTATGTGATGGCGCGCGCCCCGGTGGTGCCGCCGGTGGGCACGCCGAACCTGGTGACCAGCTTCGTGTTCGATGTGCGCAACGTGCCGGCGGCGCTGTACAAGGCGCTGGGCGGCTTTGCCACCAACGGCGTCAACATGACCAAGCTGGAAAGCTACATGGTCGATGGCACCTTCACCGCCACCCGCTTCATGTGCGACGTGGACGGCCACCCCGAGGAACCGCGGTTGCGCCTGGCGCTGGAGGAGCTGGATTTCTTCTCGCGTCATGTGCGCATCCTGGGGGTCTATCCGGCGGCCCCGCTGCGGCTCGCATTGCGCGGGTCCTGACCCCATCTGGTGCGCATGGACCTGGATTTTTCCGAGACCGAGATCGACCGCTATTCGCGCCATATCCTGCTGGGCGAGGTCGGCGGGGTGGGCCAGGCAAGGCTGCGCGCGGCGAGGGTGCTGGTGGTGGGGGCGGGCGGGCTCGGTAGTCCGCTGATCATGTATCTGGCCGCGGCTGGGGTGGGCACCATCGGCATCGTCGATGACGACCGGCTGGAGCTGTCCAACCTGCAACGCCAGATCGCCCACGCCACCGACCGGCTGGGCATGGGCAAGGCGGCGTCGGCGGCGATTGCGGCCAGCGCGCTGAATCCTTTGGTGGATGTGCGGACCCATCCAATGCGGTTGGATGCCGCCAACGCGCTCGATCTGATCGGCTCGTATGACATCGTCTGCGACGGGTCGGACAATTTCGCCACCCGCTTTCTGGTCGCCGATGCCTGCGTGCTGGCGCGGCGGACGCTGGTTTCCGCGGCGGTGCTGCGCTTCGAGGGGCAGCTCGCCACGTTCAAGCCGCATGCCGGGCCGCATTGCCCCTGTTATCGGTGCCTGCATCCGGCGCCGCCGCCGCCGGGGCTGGTGCCGGCCTGCAACGAGGCCGGGGTGCTGGGCGCGGTGACCGGGGTGATGGGCACGTTGCAGGCGACAGAAGTGTTGAAGGAGATCATCGGCATCGGGCAGGGCCTGGCCGGGCGGCTGCTGGTGTGGGACGCGCTGTCGGCGCGGATGCGCACCATCGGGCTGCCGCGCGACCCGGCCTGTTCGGCCTGCGGGCCGGCGGCCAGCCTGCGGGATCTGTCGGCGCATGGCTGAGCCGGGCGAGGCGCTCGGCATTGTGCTGATCTCGGGCGGGCATGAGCGCGCGCATTACGCGCTGGTGCTGGCCACCGGGGCGGCGGCGCTGGGGCGGTCGGTGATCCTGTTCGCCACCAACCAGGGCTGCCACGCGCTTTGCGCGGACTGGTCCGGGCTGGCCGATGCCGGGCGCGACGCGGCGGTGCGGGCGGCGGGTGTGGCCGGGTTCGACGAGCTGCGCGACGCGGCGGTGGAGCTGGGGGTGCGGCTGATGGTGTGCGAGAGCGGGCTGGCGATGGCCGGGCTCGCGGCGGCGCCCGGTTTGCTGGACGGGGTCGAGCGGTCTGGCGTCGTCGGGTTTTTGCACGCGGTGGGGCCGGGGCGGATCGTGACGCTGTGATCCGCGCCTGGTCGCGCCGCGCGGCTTGACTCGGCGCGGCGGCGGGCGGGAAAGCCTGCGGATGCGCGCGCAGATGGCATGGATCGGGATCGCGATGCTGGCTTGGGTGTTCGCCGCACCCTGGCCGGCTGGCGCGCAGTCCGCGCTGGGCCAGTCTGGGCTGGGCCAGTCCGCGCCGGCGGTAAAGCCGCCGGTGGTCGCGGCGCCAGCGAGCCCGAGCCATGCCAAGCCCGTCCACAAGAAGGCCGCCATCAAGCACCCCGAGGGCAAGCCGGCGCACCCGGCCGGCAAGCCGCAGCCCAAGCCGGTGGTGGCTCCCGCGGCCGGCGTGCCGGCGCCGGTGGTGGCCCCGGTCGCGCCGGTTGCCGACGCGCCGCCGCCGGGCCCGCAATTCGTCAAGGGCAGCGTCACCGGCTTCGTGCTGCCGCGCTTTGCCGCGCTGAAGTCCGACAAGGTGAACATGCGCGCCGGGCCTGGCACGCGCTACCAGATCGACTGGCTGTATCAGCGGCCCTATCTGCCGGTGCGGATCGAGCGGGAGTTCGATGTCTGGCGGCTGGTGGTGGATTCCGAAGGGGTGAAGGGCTGGGTCCACAGCGCCAACCTGACCGGGCGGCGCAGCTTCGAGATCATCGGGGCGGAGCGCGCGCTGCGCGGGTCGGCGTCGGCGGACGCATCGGTGGTGGCGCGGCTGATGCCCGGCGTGGTCGGGCATATCGTTGCCTGCGAGGCCAATGCCGGCTGGTGCCGGGTGGAGAGCGGCGGCTATGAGGGCTGGCTGCAACGCGAGGATTTCTGGGGCACGTTCCCCGGCGAGGCGGTGCCTTAACCGGGTCTTAGCTGTCATTTGCCAGGCTTTGGCGGAGCAGCAAAAGGCGGCGCGCGATGACAGGGTTGCCCCGACTTGGCGAGCGCTTGCCGTCCTGTGTCGGCATGACCGCCGATTTTCAGCCATTCTCCTTCGAAAC
Organism: Acetobacteraceae bacterium; assembly: GCA_027323595.1. Classification (GTDB taxonomy): domain Bacteria; phylum Pseudomonadota; class Alphaproteobacteria; order Acetobacterales; family Acetobacteraceae; genus CAIVDX01. Next base: position 10,098 of record DAHWBL010000452.1, read on the forward strand.
CCAGGCCGGGCGGCCGGCGCTGATCATTTTGGCGCATGACGCGCCGGTGGACGCGCTGGGCGACGGCGCGGGCCGGGTGGCGGCGGCGTTCGCGGCGCGCGGGGCGGAT
>DAHWBL010000217.1 GCA_027323595.1 Acetobacteraceae bacterium
CGATGGTCGCGCCGCCACCGGCGAGCCCGATGGCGCCCCCGATCGCGCCATCGTCCAACAGGCCGGCACCGGCCACCGAGGCCCCCGCACCCAGAGCCAGCGTGCCGCCGGCCGCCACCACCAGGCTGCCGGCGCCGCCGAGGCTGCCGGACAGCGCCAGGCTGCCGGTCTGTTGCCACACCGCCCCGGCGCCGAGGCTGAACCCGGCCATCGTCGCCGCCCCGGCCAGGATGGTGCCCGGCCCGGCGAGGCTGCCGGCGGTGATCGCGGTGCCATCGGGCAGCCCCAGCGTGCCGCCGGAAAGCGCGAAGGTGCCGCCGCTCAGCACAACCCCCGAGCCGAGCCCGAGGCTTGTGGCGGCGAGGCCGAAGGTTCCGCCGGCCAGCGCCACCACGCCCGCCCCGCCGCCGATCACGCCGCCGAGCACGCCGCCTTTGTCGAGTTCGATGGTGCCGCTGGCGGCCAGCACGGTGCCGGTGTTGGTGAGCGGGGCGAAAATCTGGCTGGTCAGGCTGCCGCCGGTCTTGATCAGCACGCCCTGGTTCAGCAGCACGCCGGCGCCGGTCCAGTAATGGTAGGCGGCGTCGAACCAGCCGTTCTGGAACAGCCCGGCGCTGTCGGCGACGAGTGCGAGGGTGGCTCCGGCCTGGTTCACGATGCTCCCGCCCGGCCCGCTCAGATCGCCGAAGGTCACCGGCGCGCCGACCGCGACGCGGCCCTGGTTCACCCAGCTCGCGCCGCCGCCGATGAACATCTGGGTGGACGCGTCGGTGATCACGCCGGCGGTGCCGGTGGTGAGCAGCGTGCCCGGCCCGTCCAGCGCGCCGCCGCCGATGCCGGCCAGGCCGAAGCGGGCGGCGGCGAGGGACAGCGTCTGCCCCGCCGCGAGGTCGATCGTTCCGCCGGTCTGGAGCAGGCTCGTGCCGATCGTGAGGCTCGACTGACCGAGGCTGAAGCCGCCGCCGGCCAGCACCAGCGCGCCGGTGCCGCCGATCACCCCGGCCAGGGTGCCGCCGGCGTCGAGCTGGATGGTGCCGCTGTCCACCAGCATCCGTCCGGTGAGCGCCAGGGCCACGCCGAAATCGGCGATGCCGGACCCGGCGGTCTTTTCCAGGGTTCCCGCGACGCTGAGCAGGCCGCCGCCGAGCCAGTAATTGCCGCTCGCGTCGATGCTGCCGCCAAGCTCGATGGCGGGGCCGTCGGCGGTGAGGTTCAGCGTCGCGCCGGATGCCACCGACAGGCTCGCATCCGGCCCGGCCTGGTCGCCGAGCAGCACCATGCCGGCGAGCGCGGTGTCGCCGGTCATCGACCAGACCAGCCCGCCGCCGAGCGACAGCGTGCCGGCAACCGACGCCGCGCCGGTGGTGAGGGTTCCCGGCCCGTCGATCTCGCCGGCCAGCGATGCCGGCCCGGACAGACCCAGCGCGAAGCCGTCCAGCGCCAGCGTGCCGGCGCTCATCTGCATCGTCGCGGCGGTGCCGACGGCGCCGGCGAGCGCGAGGGTCGCCGCCGGGTCGGACAGCAGCAGCGTGCCCAGGATCAGGTTTGGCGTCGGCCCCAGGGTGATGCGGGCGGCGAGGGTGCCATCGATCGCGGCGAGGTCGCCGGCGCCGGGCAGCACGCCGCCGGACCAGTCCGTGCTGGTGGTCCAGGTGCCTTGCGCCGCGTTCCAGTGCCAGGTGGCCATCGATCCCGCCATGCCGTGCTGGCGGCAGTCTGGGCGGCCTCGATTAACGAATTACCCAACCCGCGAGATTTTTCCCGCCATGCGCAACCTGGTCCATCCGGCGGGACGTTGCCTCAAAACCCGTCACCCCCCGCCCGTCGCCTCGGCGATGGCGCAGGCCGCGCTCACCAGGGCGGCGTGCGACAGGCCCTGCGGCAGGTTGCCGCTGCCCTGGCGTTCCAGCGGGTCATATTCCTCGCACAGCAGCCCGACCTCGTTGGCAAGCCCGGCGTGGCGATCAAAGAAGGCGCGTGCCTCGGTCGTCCGTCCGGTCAGCGCCAGCGCCTCGGCCATCCACAGGCCGCAGGCGATGAACGCGCCCTCGCCGGGCGGCAGCCCGTCCACCCCGGTCTCGCTGCCATAGCGCCAGACCAGCCCGTCACGCACCAGCCCGGCGCCGATCGCGTCGATGGTGCCGCGCAGCAGCGGATCGGCGGGCCTCAGAAATCCCGCGCGCGGCAGCAACAGCAGTGCGGCGTCCAGCCCGCGCGTGCCCGGATATTGCACGAACCCGCCGATCCGCCGGTCGATGCCGGTGCGCAGGATGCGCCGGCGGATGCTGGCGCGGATCGTCCGCCAGGCCGCCAGCGGTGCCGGCAGCCGCCAGCGCGCGGCATCCTTGATGGCGCGGTCGAACGCCACCCAGGCGAGCAGGCGCGAATAGGTGAATTGGCGTGCCGGCCCGCGGATTTCCCAGATGCCGGCGTCGGCCTCGTGCCACAGCGGCGCGAGCCGGGCGAGCAGCGCGCATTGCAGCGTCCAGCCGTCATCGGGCGCGATCACGCCGCCGGCGCGGGCGCGATGCAGCGCGTCCGCCAGCTCGCCCACCGGATCGAGCTGAAGCTGCGCCGCCGCGGCGTTGCCCACCCGCACCGGCCGCGCGCCGCGATGGCCGGGCAGCCAGTCCAGATGCCGCTCGGGCGCCGGCGCGTCGCCGTCGAGCGTGTAGAGCACCCGCCAGAACGCGGCGTGCGGCCCCATCGCGCGCTCCAGCCAGGCGACCCAGGCGCGCATCTCCTCGCCATGCCCGGCCTGCATCAGCGCGGTCAGCATCAGCGCCGCGTCGCGCACCCAGCAGAAGCGGTAATCCCAGTTGCGCGTCCCGCCGGGCTGCTCGGGCAGCGAGGTCGTCGCCGCCGCCACCAGCGCGCCGGAGGGGGCGTGGCACAGCGCCTTGAGCATCAGCAGCGATGGGTGTGCCGCGGCGCCGCCGGCATTGTTGCCGCGCGCCAGCCAGCTCCGCCAGAACGCCTCGGTCCGCGCCAGCTCGGCGCGCGGGTCGATCGGCGGCTGGGTGCCGTCGGCCCAGCTCAGGCAGAACCAGGCGCTGTCGCCGGCGGCGATCTCGAATTCGGCCTCCAGCCGGTCGGCGCCGGCGCGTACCGGCCGGCTGGCGCGCAGCAGCACCGTGCCGCCCGCGCCATGCGCGCGCGCAACCATTCCCGCCTCGGCGATCTCGACCCGCGCCGGCCGCGCGCCGAACCCGAAGGCCGGCCGCAGCACCATGGCGACGGCCACGACCCCGGCCAGCGCCTCGACGATGCGGATCACGGATGAAGCGCCGCCGATCCCGCCTGGCGGCATGAACTCGATCAGCCGCGCCCGACCGCCAGGCGTGGTGACCAGGGTTTCCAGGACCAGCGTGCCGGGCAGATAGGCCCGCCGGCGCGTCCCCGCCACCGCCAGCCGCCACAGCCCGTGCCGCTCGTCGCCGAGCAGCGCCGCGCAGCAGGCATCCGAATCGAAACGCGGCCAGCACAGGAAATCCAGATCACCGGCGGCACTGATCAGCGCGGCGGTGGCGCCGTCACCGACCAGCGCGTGGTCATCGATCGGCGGCGCGACCCAGCCGAGCGACGCCGACCCCGCGCTGGCGATTATCGGCTCGCCCGGCCGTTGATGCGGCCGCCGTCATTGCCGTGGCAATAGCAGGAACCGCCCGGCGGCACGGCGGCCTCCAGCGGACACACATAGCCGCCGGCAAGGCAGGAGCGCGCCGCCTGCTGCTGCTGGGGTGGCGGCATGGACTGGTTGAGCGGCGGGTAATAGCCGTCGCCGGACGGGTCGGTCGGCGGCGGCGGATAATAGGGCGCGGCCGGGTAGGCCGGCGCGGCGTAATAGGCAGGGGGGGCCACCACCACCGGCGGAACGCCGAGCAGCAGGTCGCCGCCATAGCCGCAGCAGCCCCAGCCACCCCAGCCAGGCCCCCAGCCGCCCCAACCCCAACCACCGCCCCAGCCACCACCCCAACCACCGCGCCAGCCGTCGCCGCCGCCCCAGCCGCCACCGCGCCAGCCTTCGCCGCCACCCCAGCCACCGCCGCCGCGCCCTCCACCCCAGCCGCCGCGACC
>DAHWBL010000492.1 GCA_027323595.1 Acetobacteraceae bacterium
AAGGCTGCATTTCGTGCGGTGAGGCGAGGAAAGGAAGACAGGTTTAATATCCACAGATTACACAGATTACACAGATTAGAAGGAACTGAATTGGCATCATTTTTGCGTTTCGAAGTTTGATATTTTTTATCATTTCGATAAAAGTATGCGTCGTTTTGCTCTTTAATCTGTGTAATCTGTGTAATCTGTGGATAAAAAATCCTTGCTTCAGGCCGCCGCCCGCGCCCCCGAGGGCGGGGCCACGGTGGTCGCGACCCCGCCGCGCGGGATGGCCAGGGCGGCCAGCGCGGCCAGCAGGCAGAACGTGCCGGCGGCCATGAACGCGGGGACGTAACTGCTCAGCACATCGCGGGAAATTCCGGCGGCGGAGGCGGCGACGGCCGCGCCCAGCATGTGGCCGCAGAACACCCAGCCGAACACGATGGGCGCGCGCTCCCGCCCGAACATGCCGCCGCACAGCCGCACCGTCGGCGGCACCGTGGCGATCCAGTCCAGCCCGTAGAACATCGCGAACAGGCTGAGCCCGTAAAAGCTGAACGGCAGGAACGGCAGCGCCAACAGCGACAGCCCGCGCAGCCCGTAATACCAGAACAGCAGCGTGCGCGGCGCGATCCGGTCCGACAGCCAGCCCGAGCCGATGGTGCCGACGAAATCGAACGCCCCCATCATCGTCAGCACCGAGGCGGCGACCACCCCGGTCATGCCGAAATCCTCGCACAGCGGAATGAAATGGGTCTGCACCAGCCCCATCGTCGAGATGCCGCAGATGGCGAACGTGCCCGCGAGCAGCCAGAACGCCGGGCTGCGGCTGGCCTGGCCGAGGGTGGCGAAGGCAAGCAGGATGGCGTTGCCGGTCGGGCGCGGCACGGCGATCGGCGCGTCCGCCGCCTCGCCATAGGGCCGCAGGCCCAGATCGGCCGGACGCTCGACCATGAACAGCAGCAACAGCACCAGCGCCAGCGCGCAGGCCACCATCGCCGGCAGGAACGCCGCGCGCCAGCCATGGGTGTCGGCGAGCCAGGCCGCGACCGGCAGAAACGCGAGCTGGCCGGTGGCGTTGGAGGCGGTCAGCAGCCCGATGATCAGCCCGCGCCGGCGGGTGAACCAGCGGGTGGCGATGGTGGTGCCCATGATCACCCCCACCAGCCCCGAGCCGATGCCCAGCGCCACCCCCCAGGTCGCCCACAGATGCCAGACCTCGGTGATCTGCCGCGCCGCCAGCAACCCCGCGACGATCAGCACCAGCGCGAAACTCACCACCCGGCGCACCCCAAAGCGCGCCAGCAGCGCGGCGGAGAACGGCGCCATCAACCCGAACAGCAGCAGCCGCAGCGCCAGCGGCCCGGAGATGGTGGCGACATCCCAATGGAACTCGGTCTGCAACGGATTGATCAGCACGCCGGGCATCCCCAGCGCCGCGGCGGTGGCCAGCATGATCAGAAAACTGATCAGCGCGATCGCCCAGCCATAATGGATGCCACGGGCGGCGAGCAGTCGGGCGAGCGGACGGGCGAGCATGCGGACCCCTACGGAATTGTCATTCTGCCGACAAACATGGTGCGACGCGGCAAAAAACAAAACCCCCCACCTTACGCCCCCGCCTTAGGTCGGTCGCCTCACCCTGGCGCGGTCTCGCGAAACCGGGCCAGCGCGCCGCCGATCAGGCCGATCTGACGGGTAAGACGGGCGAGATTATCGTCCGCGCCCTCCGGCGGCGGCGGCGGCTCGCGCCCATCGGCCAGCGCCCGCAGCGCCGCCCCCGCCCAGGCCCGCCATGGCGCCGGCAGCGAGGCCGCCAGATGCAGCGCCGTGACCAGCCCGGCCAGCCGACGGATCGCCGCATCCACCGACAGCGCCGATTGCAGCCGCACCGCCGAACGGCTGGATTCGAGCAGCGCGCGCGACAGCGACGCCTCCAGCTCCAGCGTCGCCCGGCCGGCCGCGCGCCGCGCGATAGTGGCCTGCGCCGGCGCGGCCTCGGCGAACCCGGCATGGGCCAGCAGCGCCACCTCCAGCGCCCGGCGCAGCCGCGCCGGCTCACGACTCGGCCACAGCGCCAGCCCGCCGGCGATCGCCAGCAGCCCGCCGCCCAGCGTATAGAGCGCGCGCATCGCCGCGATCTCGATCTCGCTGGTTCCCGGCCGGCCCAGCTCCAGCAGCAGCACCACCAGCGGGGTCAAAAACGTCACCATCACCCCGAACCCCACCGGGCGCAGCGCGAAGCACAGAAACGCCAGCGGGATCACCGCCACCGCGAGGCTCGTCGGCCCGGTCACCAGCAGCGACAGCCAGGCCGCGATCAGCCCGCCCAGCAGGGTGCCGCCGGTGCGCTCCAGCGCGCGCTGCCAGGTCAGCGCCATGAACGGCTGGAGCGTCACGATCATGGTGATCGCCAGCCAATGGCCATAGACGGTGGGGTAGGCGAACATCACCGCGAAGGCGACCACCGACAGCAACGCGGCCCGCAGCGCGTGGCGCATCGCCGGCGCGCGCAGTGTCATCGCCGCGCGCGGCGGGTCCAGCAGCCGGGCGCGCAGCGGCGCGCGCAGGGTCTGCGACCGCGCCGGCAAAAACCCATCCGCCACCGACAGCAGGGCGGCCGCGCGCACCAGATCGACCACCCGCGCCGCCGCCGCCCCGGCCGCGCCGGGCAGCGCCGCGGCGGCATGCGCCAGCGTGTCCACCCCGTGCTGCAGGCGCGGCAGACGCACCGCCGAATCCGACAGCGCGGCACGCGCCAACACCAGACAGATCGGCCGCAGCACCCGCAGCAGCCGGTCGGCATGGGCACGCGGATCGGGCTCGCCGCTGGCCTCCAGCTGGTCCGACAGCGCGATCAGCGCGCCGAACAACTGTTCGCCGGCCTCCAGGCGGATCACCCAGGCGGGCGGCGCGATCGCTCCGGCCCAGTCGCGCGAGCTGACCAGCACCGTCTCGCGCGCCGCCTCGATCGCCAGCCGCACGGCACGGCGATGCGCGCGCGCATGCGCCTCCCAGGTCGCCTCGGTGGCGGTCGGGTCATGCAGCAGCGCGCGCTGGTCGCCGACCTCGGCGGCCAGCGCCTCCCACAGCCGCGCCACCGCCCGCCGCTCGGGCTCGAAGCGGGCGATGCGGCTGACCAGCAGCGCCATCAGCAACGCCCACAGGACGCCAAATGCGTAGGCCAGGCCAAGGCTGATCGCCACCCGCAGCGGCTCGGGCCGATCGAGCGTGATGACCAGCGAGACCGTCAGCATGTTGCCCATCTGCAAGGCCGGCTGGCCATAGATGCGCAGCATCGCGAGCACGCCGATCCACAGCGCGGCGATCGGCACCACCGCCAGCGCCGGCTCGCCGCGCAGCAGCGAGAAGGCCAGCGTCTGCACCCCGCCCAGTGCTGCGAATCCCAGCAGCCAGGGCACCCGCCGGCGCACCGGCCCGCCCGGATCGGCGATGCAGGCGAACATCCCCGCCAGCGCGGATTCCTCCAGCAGCGGCAGATGCAGCAGCTCGCTGCCCGCCACCAGCGAGAACATCACCAGCGCCGCGCGCAGCCCCTCGACCGGCGCGAACCGATGCAGATCATAGACGATCGACAGCCGGTGCAGGTCCGGCTCGGCCTCGTTGGCGCGAATACGGATCGGCAGACGCATCAGCGCAACCCCGCCAGCGGCGAGGCCGGCGCCACCATCAGGCCGCCTTCGCCATCCCGCGCAGCACATACTGCAGGATGCCGCCATGCTGGTAATACGCCACCTCGTCCAGCGTATCGACGCGGCACAGCAGGTCGAGCCTGTCGATGACGCCGTTGGCGCGATGGATGGTCATCGCCAGCTGCATGCGCGGGCTGAGCTGGTCGAGCCCGGTGATGTCGATCACCTCGTCGCCCTTCAGCCCCAGCGACGCACGATCCACGCCCGCGGGGAACAGCAGCGGCAGGATGCCCATGCCGACCAGGTTGGAGCGATGGATGCGCTCGAAGCTCTCCACCACCACCGCCTTCACGCCCAGCAGCATGGTGCCCTTGGCCGCCCAGTCGCGCGAGCTGCCGGTGCCGTATTCCTTGCCGCCGAACACCACCAGCGGCACGCCCTCTTTTTTGTATTTCATCGCCACGTCATAGATCGCGGCCACCTCGCCGGACGGGTAATGCCGGCTCATCCCGCCCTCGGTGCCAGGCACCATCTCGTTCTTGATGCGGATGTTGGCGAAGGTGCCGCGCATCATCACTTCATGGTTGCCGCGCCGCGAGCCGTAGGAATTGAAATCCTTCTGCAGGATCTGACGCTCACCCAGATACTCGCCGGCCGGACTGGCCTTCTTGATCGACCCCGCGGGGGAGATGTGGTCGGTGGTGATCGAGTCGCCCAGCACCGCCAGCACGCGCGCGCCCATGATATCGCCAACCTTCTTCGGCGTCATGGTGATGTCGGTGAAATAGGGCGGGTTGCGCACATAGGTCGAGCTGTCGGACCAGCCATAGGTGTCGCTGCCCGCCTCCACCTTGATCGCCTGCCAATGCTTGTCGCCCTTGAACACCGCGCCATAGCGCTCGACGAACTGGCCGCGCGACAGGCTGGTGGCGAGCAGATCGGCGATTTCCTTGTTGGTGGGCCACACATCTTTCAGATAGACCGGCCGGCCATCGGTGCCGGTGCCCAGCGGCGCGGTGGTGATGTCCACATTCATCGTGCCGAGCAGCGCATAGGCCACCACCAGCGGCGGCGAGGCGAGATAATTCGCCCGCACGTTGGGATGCACGCGGCCCTCGAAATTGCGGTTGCCCGACAGCACCGACACCGCGACCAGCTTGTTGTCCTCGATCGCATCGGCCACCGCGTCATCGAGCGGACCCGAATTGCCGATGCAGGTGGTGCAGCCATAGCCCACCGTGTTGAAGCCCAGCGCATCCAGATCCGCCTGCAAACCGGCCTTGTTCAGATAATCCGTCACCACCTGCGAGCCGGGTGCGAGCGAGGTCTTGACCCAGGGCTTCGGCGCGAGGCCCAGCGCGCGCGCCTTGCGCGCCACCAGCCCGGCGGCGATCAGCACCGAGGGGTTGGAGGTGTTGGTGCACGAGGTGATCGCCGCGATCACCACGTCGCCATGGCCGATCTCGTAGTTGGTGCCGGCAACCTTCACCTTCTGCGACAGCGAGCCAGGCGCCGCGCCGAGGCTCTTGGTCAGCTCGGTGGCGAGCGCGGTGGACGCATCCTTCAGCAGCACCCGGTCCTGCGGGCGCTTGGGGCCGGCGAGCGAGGGCTGCACGCTGGACAGATCGAGCTCCAGCGTGTCGGTGAACACCGGCTCGGGCGCGCCCGCCTCGGCGAACATGCCCTGCGCGCGCAGATAGGCCTCGGTGAGCTTCACCCGATGCTCGTCGCGCCCGGTCTGGCGCAGATACTCGATGGTGATCGCATCGACCGGGAAGAAGCCGCAGGTGGCGCCATATTCGGGCGCCATGTTGCCGATGGTGGCGCGGTCGGCGAGCGGCAGATGCGCCAGCGCGGGGCCGAAGAACTCGACGAACTTGCCGACCACGCCCTTCTTGCGCAGCATCTGGGTGACCGTCAGCACCAGATCGGTGGCGGTCGCGCCCTCGGGCAGGCGGCCGGTCAGACGAAAGCCGATCACGTCGGGGATCAGCATGGCGATCGGCTGGCCGAGCATCGCCGCCTCCGCCTCGATGCCGCCCACGCCCCAGCCCAGCACGCCCATGCCGTTGACCATGGTGGTGTGGCTGTCGGTGCCATAGAGCGTGTCGGGATAGGCATAATCCTTGCCGTCCACCGACGCGGTCCAGACCGCCTGGGCGAGATATTCCAGATTGACCTGGTGGCAGATGCCGGTGCCCGGCGGCACCACGCGGAAATTGTCGAACGCCTCCTGGCCCCAGCGCAGGAATTCATAGCGCTCGCCGTTGCGCTCATATTCGAGATCGACGTTGCGGGTGAGCGAGTCGGGCGTGCCGGCCACATCCACCATCACCGAATGGTCGATCACCAGATCCACCGGCACCAGCGGATTGACCTGGCCGGGCTTGCCGCCCAGCCGCAGGATGCCGTCGCGCATCGCCGCCAGATCGACCACCGCGGGAACCCCGGTGAAATCCTGCATCAGGATGCGGGCCGGCTTGAACGGCACCTCCGCCGTGCTGGTCGCCGCCTTCGCCCAATCCACCACCGCCTGCGCGTCGGCGACCTTGTAGGCGCGGCCGTCCTCGAAACGCAGAATATTCTCCAGCAGCACGCGCAGGCTGACCGGCAGGCGCGACACCTCGCCCAGCCTGGCCGCCGCCTCGGGCAGCGAGAAATAATGATAGCTCTTGCCGTCCACCACCAGCTCGCGGCGGGTGTTCAGGCTGTCATGGCCAACATTGTTCATTGCAGCACCTCGATCGGTTGGCCGTGCGTGTCCGGTGGCGCGCTTCGGGCGGACGAGGCGGCGCACGCGAGGGGCGGCGACGGCGGACAGCCGGCGCGGACTTGCCACCGGCACGCGGCTTAAACCATACCGATGTTGCCGCGTCTATAATCCCACCGCCGATCGGACCAAGCCATCGCCCCCACCGCCCCCGCATTGCTCAGCGTCGATGCCCTCACCTGCTTTCGCGGTGAGCGGCTGGTGCTGCGCGATGTCGGCTTCACCATGGCACCCGGCGCCGCGCTGCTGCTCACCGGGGCGAACGGGGCAGGCAAATCCACCCTGCTGCGCCTGCTCGCCGGGCTGCGCCGCCCCGATGGCGGGCGCATCCTGTGGGATGGCGCGCCGATCACCGACGATCCGGGCGGCCACGCCGCGCGCTGCGGCTTCATCGGTGAGCAGAACGCGCTGAAACCTGGCCTGACGGCGGCGGAAAATCTGCGCTTCGCCGCCGCCGGACGCGCCATCGCCCCCGCGCTCGCCGCCTTCGACCTCGCCGGCCTCGCCGACCTGCCCACCCGCATGCTCTCGGCCGGACAGCGCCGACGGCTCGCGCCGGCACGGCTGCTGGTCGGCACCGCCACGCTGTGGCTGCTCGACGAACCCACCCTGGGGCTCGCCGCCGCCTCGGTGGAGCGGCTCGGCACGGTGCTCGCCGCCCATCGCGGCCGCGGCGGGCTGGTGGTGGCCGCGACCCATCTGGCGCTGCCGCTGGCCGGCGCGACACCCCTGCGGCTGGGCGCATGAAGCGCTTTGTCGCCGTCATCGCGCGCGAGCTGGCGCTGTCGATCCGCCATGGCGCGGACAGTCTGGGCGCGCTGCTGTTCTTCCTGCTCGCCGCGACCTTGTTTCCGCTGGCGCTGGGCCCGGCGCCGGAGCTGCTGGCGCGGATGGCGCCTGGCATCATCTGGGTGTGCGCGCTGCTCGCAGCACTGCTGCCGCTCGATCGGCTGATCGGCGCGGATTACGAGGACGGCTCGCTCGACCAGCTCCTGCTGTGCGGGCTGCCGCCGGCGGCACTCCTGCTGGCCAAGGCCGCCGCGCACTGGCTGGTGACCGGGCTGCCGCTGCTGCTCGCCGCGGCACCGCTC
>DAHWBL010000499.1 GCA_027323595.1 Acetobacteraceae bacterium
GCGCCGCCGGTGGCCGCGCTGGCGGTGGCGCTGCTGCTGGTGGTGCAGCCGTGGCTCGCGCATCTGCCGCCGGCCGACTTCGCCGAGGACGGGTTCGTCGCCGGCGAGCAGGCGATGGAGCAGCGGTTCCGCGCCGCGCCGGGACCGATCCTGGCCAACGACATGGTGCTGCTGCTGCGCGCCGGCAAACGGGTGGAGCTGGAGCCCTCGATCTTCGCCGAGCTGGGCGCGACCGGCCATTGGGACAGCGCCTTGCTGATCGGGCTGCTGGACGCGCATGCGTTCGCCATGGTGCAGACCGAGCGTCCGCTGGGCAGCGCGCTGGAATCGTCGCGCTTCACCCCGGCGGTGGCGGCCGCGATCCGGCGCGATTATCCGCGCGTCGAGCGCATCGGCGAGGCGGAACTGCGCAGCCCGGCTTTGGATTGACCGGCGCGCGGGGCGGACCCTACATGGTCGCGCAGTCGGTCAGGATCGAGGGTCATGAGCGTGTCTGATGCGTCGCAGCGGGTCGATGAGCCACGACCGGCGGGGCCGACCGGGCGGGCGTTTTCCGCGCATCCGCCGCTGTTGCTGTATGGCGCGCTGCTGATCCTGTTCGCGCTGGCCCTGTATCTGATCGGCGTGCTGATGGTGGTGCCGCGCCGGCTGTTCGGGCTGGAGCATCTGTTGCGCCCCTTCAACGAGGCGCTGGTGTGGTACTCCGGCATGCCGATGGTGCTGGGGATCGGGCTGTGTCTGGTCGATCTGTTCATTTTGCTGTCGGGCAAACGCTTCAGCGGCGCGCTGCGCAACGACCCGCTGGCGGAGCGGTCCGTGGTGGTCGCGCTCACCACCTATAACGACGAGGACAGCATCGGCGAGGCGGTGGCGGATTTTCGCGCCCATCCGCTGGTGCGCGCGGTGATCGTGGTCAGCAACAACAGCACCGACCGCACCTTCGAACGCGCCCAGGCGGCCGGCGCGATCACCTTCAACGAGCCGGCGCCGGGCTATGGGCGGTGCGTGTATCGCTGTCTGAGCGAGGCGCTGGTGCTGGACCGCAGCGAACTGATCGTGCTGTGCGAGGGTGACATGACGTTCCGCGCCGCCGACATCGACAAGCTGGTCGCCTATGCGCCGCATGCCGACATCGTCAATGGCACCCGCACGGTGGAGCGGCTGCGCGAATACGAAACCCAGCTTTCCACCTTCATGTTCTACGGCAATCTGTTCGTCGGCAAATTGCTGGAATTCAAGCATATCGGTCGCGCGACGCTGACCGATGTGGGCACCACCTACAAATTATGCCGGGCCAGCGCGCTGGAGCGGCTGCTGCCGCTGGTGGACCCGTCGGTCAATCTTGAGTTCAACGCGCATTTCCTCGATCGGGCGCTGGCGCACGGGTTCGACGTGGTGGAGTGCCCGGTGACGTTTCATCTGCGGGTGGGGCTGAGCAAGGGCGGCAATGTCAATAACGGTCGGGCGCTGGCGGTGGGGATGCGGATGATCCGCGGCATCGTGTTCGGCTGGCAGGCGCTGGCCCGTCCGGGTGGGTGAGCCGGCGCCGACGGCGGTGCCCGCGTCGCGCTCGCGCCTGCCGCTCGCCATCGCCGGGGTCGCGCTGTTCGCGCTGGCGCTCGCCGGGCTGGCGCTGCGGGCGGGTCTGTTCATCGGGCGCGCGCGGCTGGCGATCGCCTCGCCGTTCGGCATCGATTACGGCGAGGGCATCGTCTGGCAGCAGGCGCTGCTGATGCATCCGGGGACCATGTATGGCCCGATCGACCGCCTGCCCTACATCGTGTTCCATTATCCGCCGCTGTATCACCTGGGCGTGCTGGCGCTGGGCTGGCTCACCGGGGCGGATCTGCTGGCCACCGGGCGGGCGATCTCGGTCGGGGCGACCATCCTGATCGCGCTGATGGTGGGCGGGCTGGCCTGGCGCAATGCGGGCGGCGGCGCGGTGGCGCGGATGGTGGCGGCGTTGGTCGGCGCGACCGGGCTGTTCGTCTGCTGGCCGATCTATCAATGGGCGGTGCTGATGCGGGTGGACATGCTCGCTGCGTTTTTCAGCCTGCTGGGGGTGTGGCTGGGCATCCTCGCACTGCGCCGGCCGGGGCTGCTGTTCGCCGCGATGGCCTGTTTCGTCGCCGCGATCTTCACCAAGCAGACCGAGCTGGTGGCGCCGGTCGCGGTGCTGGCGGTGCATCTGTGGCGCCGGCCGGGGCCGACATTTTGGGCGATCGGGTTTGGCGCCGTGCTGGCGCTGGCCGCACTGGGCGCGGTGATGGTGGCGAGCGATGGCGGGTTCGTGCGCCACATCATCGGCTACAACATCAACCGCATGGTGCTGTCCAACGCGCTGTTTCTGCTCGGCACCCAGTCCGGCCAGCTCGCCTGGCTGGCGGTGGCGGCGGTGGGGGTGTGGTGCGCCTGGCCGGGACGGGTGCGCGGGGACGACGTGGCGGCGGAGCGGGCGATCATCGTTCTGCTGCTGGGGCTTAATCTGCCGATGCTGGCCACCCTGGGCAAATCCGGCGGCAACGTGAATTATTTCATCGATTTCTACATCGCCGCCGCGCCCTTCGCGGGCATCGCCGCGGCGGCGGCGATGGCGCGGCTGCTGGCGCCGGGCGACCCGGCAAGGCTTGGCCCGATCGCCGCGCTGGCGATCCCGCTGCTGATCCTGGCGGAACTGAAGCTGGGCTATCTGCCGCCCAACATCTTCGCCCGCCCCGAGGTGGTCGCGCGCAACCAGGCGATCCTGGCGCGGTTTGTCGCCGCGCCGGGTCCGATCCTGGCCGACGACATGGTGCTGCTGCTGCGCGCCGGCAAACAGGTGGAGCTGGAGCCCTCGATTTTCGCCGAACTCGGCGCCAAGGGGCGCTGGGACAGCGCGCGTCTGGCGGCGCTGATCCAGGCGCGGCATTTCTCCCTGATCCAGACCGACCGGGCGCTGGACCAGGGGATCATGCTGGCGCGCTACACCCCGCAGGTGCGCGCGGCGATCGCGGCGAATTATCCGGTCGCCACGCGCTATGAGCGCCGGTTCATCTACAGCCCCGCACCGGACAGGCCCGGCGGGTGAGCGGGGTTAACCGCTGGCGCGCAGTCGTTCCATTTCCTGTTTCAGCCGCAGTTTCTCCAGTTTCCACTGGGTCAGCACACCGTCATCGGGACGTGGGCGCTGATCCTCCTGCTCGATGCGCTCCTCAAGGCTGGCATGGCGCTCGGCGAGGGCCTGGATACGCGACTGAAACTTCATGGTGCCTCCTTCGGTGAACCTCTGGTGACGGCGCCTGGCGGCCGCGGATGACCGCCGACGCGGGGGGAATCGTAACGCCGGGTCGGGGCAAAAGAAAAGTCAAATCATCGCGGTTGCCTGGCTTCTGCCTCCAGCGGCGCTTTCGTCATGGCCTCGCACCCCGGCTTCTGCTATCCGGCCCGGATGCTGAACGACCGTGATTCCCTGCTGCGCAAGCTGCACGAACTGCGCAGCGAACACCGCGACCTCGATACGGTGATCGCGCGGCTGGGCGCGGGGCCGGTGGACCAGTTGCAGCTGCAGCGGCTGAAGAAGCGCAAGCTGTCCCTGCGCGACGAAATCGCCTGGCTCGAAAGCCGACTCATTCCGGACAACATCGCATGAACACCCAGGCCAGCGGCGGACTGATCATCTCCGGCCCCCAGTCCGCACCGCGTGTGGGCGTGATCATGGGCAGCCGGTCGGACTGGCAGACCATGCGCCACGCCGCCGAGACGCTGGACGCGCTGGGGGTGGGCCATGAGGTGCGGGTGGTCTCGGCGCATCGCACGCCGGATCGGCTGGCCGATTATGCCCGCACCGCGCGCGGCCGGGGGCTGGCGGTGATCATCGCCGGGGCCGGCGGGGCGGCGCATCTGCCGGGCATGTGCGCGGCCTGGACCAGCCTGCCGGTGCTGGGCGTGCCGGTGGAGAGCCACGCGCTGTCGGGGATGGATAGTCTGCTGTCGATCGTGCAGATGCCGGCGGGGGTGCCGGTGGGCACGCTGGCGATCGGTCGCGCCGGAGCGGTCAATGCGGCGCTGCTCGCCGCCGCGATCCTGGCCGGCGGCGATGCCGACCTGCTCGCCCGGCTCGATGCCTGGCGCACCGCGCAGACCGAGGCGGTGCCGAACAGTGCCGGCGACGACGCGCCGTCGGTGACCGGCTGAATTGGCTGTGCCTGTCTGCCTGCCGGCCGGCGCGCTGGCGCCTGGTGCCACCATCGGCATCGTCGGCGGCGGCCAGCTCGGGCGGATGTCGGCGATGGCGGCCGCGCGGCTGGGCTATCGCTGCCTGATCCTCAGCGATGAGCCCGACTGTCCGGCGAGCCATGTGGCGCTGGGCTGCATCGTCGGCGATTACGACAATCCCGACACGCTGCGCGCCTTCGCCGAGGCGGTGGATGTCATCACCTTCGAGTTCGAGAACGTGTCGGCGCGGGGGCTCGATCTGCTGGCCGCGCTGCGCCCGGTGCGCCCCGGCGCCGCGGTGCTGCGGATCAGCCAGGATCGGGTGGCGGAGAAATCCTTTCTCAATCAGGCCGGCGCGGCCACCGCGCCCTGGGCCGAGGTGAACGATGCCGCCGGACTGGAGGCGGCACTCGCGCGGATCGGGCTGCCGGCGATCCTCAAGACCACGCGGCTCGGCTATGACGGCAAGGGCCAGGCGCTGGTGCGCTGCCCCGCCGAGGCCCATGCGGCGTTGCTGGAGCTTTCTCCCAAGCCATTGATTTTGGAAGGCTTTGTTGATTTCGCCTGCGAGATCAGCGTGATCGTCGCGCGCGGGCTTGATGGCGGCGCCACCGCGTTCGACGCGGTGGAGAACCGCCATCGCGACCATATTCTGGACCTCACGCTCGCGCCTGCGCCGATCGACCCCGAGATCGCCGCGCGCGCGCGCGGGCTCGCCCTGCGGGTGGCCGACGCGCTCGATCTGGTCGGGCTGCTGGCGGTGGAGATGTTCGTCACCGCGCAGGGCGAGGTGGTGGTGAACGAGATCGCGCCACGGCCGCATAATTCCGGCCATTGGACCATCGATGCCTGCCCGGCCAGCCAGTTCGAGCTGCATATCCGCGCCGTGGCCGGGCTGAAGTTGCCGACCGCGGGCCGGCATTCCGACGCGGTGATGAAAAATCTGGTGGGGCCGGCCCAGACCGCCCTGTGGCCGGCGATCGTGGCGACCGACGGGCTGATCGGGCATCTCTACGGCAAGACCGAGGCGCGGCCGGGCCGCAAGATGGGGCATGTCACGCGGCTGTTCCCGCGCGGCGGGCTGCCGGGCGCGTTCGGGATTCGGGCGGCACTCGGCCCGCTGCTACCGGAGGCGGATCTACCAGACCAGGGAATCGAGCCGGAAGGCGGGGTTGAGCCCGGCTGAGGCAGCCTGCGCGGCTGGGTCGCCGGCGCCGGCATGGATGCCGCCGAGCACCCAGACGGCGTCCACCCCGATCGCGGCGGCGCCGGCGATGTCGGTGCGCAGCGAGTCTCCCACCGCGACCACCCGGTCCGGCTTCAGACCCAGCATGTCCAGCACCGGGCGGTAGATCAGCGGGTCCGGCTTGCCGACATCGAGCACCTGGCCGCCGAGCTCGCGATAGCGCGCGGCGAGCGCGCCGGCGCAGATGATGCGCCGTCCGCCGCGGATCACCTCCAGATCGGGATTGGCGCAGACCATCGCCGCCCCGGCGGCGGCGGCGGCGCGCAGATCCTGCTCGAACGGCGCGATGTCGGTGGGGTCGCGGGCGTCGTCGGGGCCGGTGTTGAGCACGAAGTCGGCGAGCTCGGGCCGTGCCACCTCGGACAGATCGAGCCCTTCGAGCAGATTGCGGTCGCGCGGCGGGCCCAGATGCCAGACCCGGCGCCCCAGCGCGGCGAAGCCGGGATGGGTGCGCGCGGCGAGCAGCTCCCAGGTTGCCTCGCCGGAGGTCATGATGCCCTGGTAAAGCCCCGCACCGATGCCGATGGCGGCCATGCCGGCCGCCGCCGCCGCCGCGCGCCGGGGCGCGTTGGACAGCAGCACCACCCGCCTGCCCGCCCCTTGCAGCCGGGTGAGCGCGTCGATGGCGCCCGGATAGGGCTGCACGCCGTCATGGATCACCCCCCAGATATCCAGGATGAACCCCTCATAGCGGGCCGCCAGCGGGGCGATGCCGTTCAGATGCCGCATCACAAATCCGCTCCGATCGCCGCCTGGACATTGGGAAAGCCGTCGCGCGCGAGGGCGGCGAGCAGCTCGCGCTTGAGCCGGGGCACCAGGCGGATGCCGACATAGGCGAGTTCGGAATAAAGCTGCACCAGGCTGGCGCCGGCGCGCAGTTTGGCGGCCACGTCGTCGCCGCTGGCGATGCCGCCCGAGCCGATCAGCACCAGCCGGCCGCGGGCGAGCCGCGCGGTCTGGCGCAGCATCTGGGTGCTGCGCTCGAACAGCGGCCGGCCGGACAGGCCGCCGGCCTGGGGCGCGTGCGCCGAGCGCAGGTCGGCCGGGCGCTCGACGGTGGTG
>DAHWBL010000512.1 GCA_027323595.1 Acetobacteraceae bacterium
GGACCTCGGCTTGCACGGACGGCGCGCGCTGATCACCGGCGGCTCACGCGGACTTGGCTTTGCTGCGGCAAAAAGCTTCATCGACGAAGGCGTCGAGGTGGTCATCGCCGCCCAGGACCCTGAACGACTTTCCCGCGCGGCTCAGGAACTTTCCGCCCGCGCCGGCCGCCCCGTGGCACACATGGCGCTCGATTTTTCCACCCCCGACGCGGCCCGCCGCCTCGCCGAGGCGCATGGCGAGGTCGATATCCTGGTCAACTGCGCCGGACGCATCCCGCGCGGCGACCTGCTTTCCATCGACGATGATCTATGGCGGCAGACCTGGGACGCGAAGGTGTTCGGCTACATCAGGCTGATGCGCGAAATCTATCCGCGCATGCGCGCCCGCGGGCGCGGCGTGATGATCAACGTCATGGGCCTCGGCGGTGAGATGCCGCAAGCCACCTACGTCATCGGCGGCGCCGGCAACGCCGCGCTGATGGCAGCGACCCGTGGCATCGGCGGGCGCAGCACCGACGACAACATCCGCGTGCTCGGCGTCAATCCCGGCCCCATCGGCACCGACCGCATGCTCGATCTGCAAGCCCAGCGCGCGGCGAGCGGCGCCGGCAATCCCGACAATTCCGCCCTGCCCTTCGGCCGTCCAGGCAAGCCCGAGGAGGTCGGCGACGTCATCGTGTTCCTCGCCTGCGACCGCGCCGGCTACATCAGCGGCACCGTCATCACCATCGACGGTGGCATGCACCACCGCCATTGCCCGATCTAGGATAGCGGAACCACCGAGGCCCCTTCACGCACAAACAAAATCCCGATGGCCGCGAGCGCGGGCCCCGCGGCCAGGGTGGCGAACGCCGCCAGGAACGATCCGCTCGATTGAAACACCACCCCCACCACCACCGGCACGATCACGCTGCCGAGCTGCCAGAACCCCGCCAGCACGCCGGCCGCCGATCCGGCCAGCATCGGCCCGGAATTCTGCGCGACCATCGCCGCCGTCAGCGGGCTGTACAAAAACGCCCCCAGCCCGACCAGCGGCGCCGCCAGCGCGAAGCCCGCGCGCGTGGTCAGACCGCCAAACACCAGCAACATCACCGTGAACAACACAAAGGTTGAAAACGCCAACCATTTGCACCGCCCGCCCAGCGCGTCCGACAGCCAGCCGATCAGCGGTTTGCCGATGATCGCGGCGATCCCCACCAGCGACATCACCGCGCCCGCCTCGATCGCCGACAGCCCGCGCCCCTTGATCATCAGCGCGTTCGCCCAGAACGCGAAGCCCCAGGTTCCCCACAGGCCCGCGAAACCCACCAGCCCCAGCAACACCAGATTGCGATTGCCCAGCACCCGCCGCAGCTCCACCCGCGCCGCCACCGTGGGTGCCATGCCGGCCGGGCGATCGCGCAGCAACAGCCACGCGCCGGCCCCCACCAGCACGCTGACCACCCCCAGAATCCGATACACACCCTGCCAGCCGAGCGCCGCCGCGAGGCTCGGCACCACCGCGTTGGTCGCGCTCACCCCCAGCGACGAGGCGATCAGCAGCACCCCCATCGCCCGGCCGCGGCTGGTGCGGTCGAACCACGCAACGATCAGCTTGATGCAGGACGCATAATCCGCCCCCGCCGCGAGCCCCATCAGCCCCTGCACGACCAGGCCGAACAGCACGCCTTTGGTGTAGCTGAACAAGAACGTCGACACACCCAGCGACAACAGCGACAGCGTGAGCGTCACCCGTCCGCCGAACCGGTCGGCTGCGATGCCGCCCAGCGCGTTGCAGATCACATAGCCGACATAAAACGCGGTGACGAAAATCCCCAGTGCCGCCACCGGCAGCCCAAGCGATCCGCCCACCGACACCGCAACGTTCGCCCAGGTCAGCCGATCGACGAAGCTGAGCAGAAAGCTGAGCCAGGCGACAAACAGGATCACCCAGCGATAGCGCGGCGCGGGCGGTGTGGACATCATGGCTTCCTCTCGAAATTTTCCTGATCGGCGCGACGAATATGCGTCATCCGCCGGCGCGCGGCGGCATGTCGGTGCCCAGATACACGCCCTGCGCCACCAGCCGCGCCTGGAGGCCCGCCACCTCCACCCCGCGCGTCGTGCCATCGCCGGCCACCGCCATCGCCGCGGCCAGCCCGGCCGCCTCGCCCATCACGAAGCACGCGCCCGACACCCTGGCCGCCGACTGCCCGCCATGGGTCATCGACGCACAGCGCCCGACGACGAACAGATTGTCCAATCCCACAGGCAGCAGCATGCGATATGGCAAATGGTTGAAGCCGCGGCTGGCCGGAATGTCGGGCCAGCGAAAAATCACGTCGCCGGCCACATGGTCCTCGACCGGCCAGCCATTCACCCCGATCGTGTCGGCGAAACTCGCGCAGCCCAGAACGTCGGCCTCGGTCAGCACATAATCGCCGATCACCCGCCGCGTCTCGCGAATCCCGAGCTGCGGCGGAATATCGACGATATAGGCATCGGCGAAGGCCGGCACTGCATCTTTCAGCATGGCAAACGCCTCGGCCACCTGCCGCCGTCCCTCGATCTCGCCCTGGCTCAGTTGCTCGGCATCCAGCCCGTTCACCGCGCTGTGGTCGGGGTTGGCAACCTGGGTCAGGTTCGCCCGCCATTCGATTTCATGGTGCTGCGGGCGGATGATCGGCGTCTTGCGCGGAAATCGCCGCCCGCTGCGCGCCTCGGCCGCGGCCATCAGCGGCGCGAACCCGGTCCAGGCGCGCTCGGCCGCGGCACCGCGCGCCACGTCATTGATGCGAAACATGGTGGATGGATACATCATCGTCCCATCGCCGCCGCCAATTTCGCTGGTGGCACCAGCCCAGTTCGCGAGGTCGCCATCGCCGGACGCATCGATGAACAGCTTGCCCAGCACCGCGCGCCGCCCCGATTTGGTCTCCATCAGCAGCGCCCGCAGCCTGCGCGCGCCATCCATGATCACCCCGGCACCGAGCGCATGGAACAAAATTTTCACGCCGGCATCGAGCAACAATCCGTCCGCGGCGATCTTGTAGGCGGCGGTGTCATAGGCCTGTGCGGCGATCTTGTCGAAAATCACATGCGGCGCCTTCAGCCCGTCCAGTGCGGCGATCCGGCCCAGCAGATCATCGGCGATGCCATGCACCACCTGCCCGATCTGGCCAAAGCGGTTGGCATGCAGCCCGCAGAAATTGGTCACCCCCGCGGCGGTGCCCATGCCGCCCAGAAACCCGTAGCGCTCGACCAGCAGCACCGAGGCGCCGGCGCGGCCCGCCGCCACCGCGGCCGCGATCCCGGCCGGCCCGCCACCCAGCACCACCACGTCGAACCGGCCGAACAGCTCGGTTCGCCGGGCGGGTTCCTCGATCGCGGTTTGTTCCATCGGCGCGGCCTTTCGGGCTGTGGTGCATGTCGGTTTAGCGGTTTGGGCGCCAGATGAAACCGCGCGCTAAAAATTTGCTTGCCAGCCCGCACGGGCGCGCGTTTCTCGGCGGCATCCAGGAGCATCCCCATGCCGATCCAGACCAACCTGTTCTACGAGGACCTCGCACCCGGCCAGAGCGCGAGCTTCGGCAAGACCATCACCGACGCCGACATCGTGCTGTTCGCCGCGGTCAGCGGTGACACCAATCCGGTGCATGTCAGCGACATCGCCGCCGCCGCCTCGCCGTTCGGGCACCGCATCGCGCATGGCCTGCTCTCGGCCGGGCTGATCTCCGCGGTGCTGGGCACCCGCCTGCCCGGCCCTGGCACCATCTACATGAGCCAGACGCTGCATTTCCTCGCCCCGGTGCCGATCGGCGCCACGGTGACCGCGACGGTGGAGGTGATCGAGCTGCTGGAACACCACCATGTCCGGCTGCGCACCACCTGCGAGACCGGCGGCGAGCTGGTCATCGAGGGCGAGGCGCTGGTCAAGGTGCCCTCGCGGGCGCCATAACACCGCATGCGGATCTATCGGGACTGGCGGGACCTGCCGGACGAGGCGCGCGGCGCCTCGGTGGCGCTGGGCAATTTCGACGGCGTGCATCTGGGCCATGCGGCGCTGCTGCGCGCCACCCACGCCGCCCGGCCGGACGCGCCGCGCGCGGTGCTGAGTTTTTCGCCGCATCCGCGCGCATATTTCCGCCCCGATGATCCGCCCTTCCGCCTCACCGACGATGCCGGCCGCGCCGCGGCACTGGCCGCCCTTGGGGTGAGCATCCTGTATCAACTGCCCTTCGACGCCGATTTCGCCGCGATGGAGGCAACCCGCTTCATCGACGCGGTGCTGATCGAGGGCATCGGCGCGCGCCACCTGGCCTCGGGGCCGGATTTCGCCTTCGGCCGCCGCCGCGGCGGCTCCACCGCGCTGCTCGCCGAGCGGGCGGAGGCGCGCGGGGTGGGGGTGACGATCGTGCCGAAACTGGCCGACGAGGCCGGCCCGATCTCATCGAGCCGCATCCGCCGCGACCTCCAGGACGGCTATCCCGAGCGCGCCGCCGCCCTGCTGGGCCGCCCCTGGGCGATCGGCGGGGTGGTCGCGCCGGGCCAGCGGCTGGGCCGCACCATCGGCTTTCCCACCGCCAATCTGGGGCTCGGCACGCTGATCGAGCCGGCCCGGGGGGTCTATGCGGTGGCGGTGAAGCTGCCGGACGGGCGGGTGCTGCCAGGTGTCGCCAATCTGGGCCGCCGGCCCACCGTCGCCGACACGCTGGAAAGCCGGCTGGAGACGCATGTGTTCGGTTTCAACGGCGATCTCTACGGCCGGGAGCTGCGCGTGATGCTGCTGGAATTCCTGCGCGCGGAGCAGAAATTCGCCGGGCTGGAGGCGCTGCGCGCGCAGATCGCCGCCGACGCCGCGCAGGCCCGCGCGCTGCTGGCGCCACGCCGCCTTGACCAGTTGGCGGGCGGCTCCGCATAACCCGGCACCAGTTTTCCAGGCCAGGCCATGACCGAGACCGACTATCGCGACACCGTGTTTCTGCCCAACACCGGCTTTCCGATGCGCGGGGACCTGCCCAGGCGCGAGCCCGTGCTGCTGGAGCGTTGGCGCCAGGGCGATCTGTGGCAGCGCCAGCGCGCCGCCCGCGCCGGCGCACCCTTGTTCATCCTGCATGACGGCCCGCCCTACGCCAACGGCAACCTGCATATCGGCCACGCGCTCAACAAGATTCTGAAGGACGTGATCAACCGCGCCCGCCGCATGGCCGGCGCGGATAGCTGGTACATCCCCGGCTGGGACTGTCACGGCCTGCCGATCGAGTGGCGGGTGGAGGAGGAATACCGCAAATCCGGGCGCGA
Organism: Acetobacteraceae bacterium; assembly: GCA_027323595.1. GTDB lineage: Bacteria > Pseudomonadota > Alphaproteobacteria > Acetobacterales > Acetobacteraceae > CAIVDX01. The sequence goes on from DAHWBL010000512.1 coordinate 5,281, forward strand.
CAAGGACGCGGTGCCGGTGTTGCAGTTCCGCGCCGAATGCCGCGCCTATGCCGAGCACTGGATGGGCGTGCAGGGCCAGGAATTCCGCCGCCTGGGCATCGAGGGGGACTGGGCCGGGCGCTACGCCACCCTCGATCTCGCCTCCGAAGCCGCCATCGCCGCCGAGATCGGCAGGTTCCTGCTCAACGGCGCGCTCTATCGCGGGCTGCGCCCGGTGAGCTGGTCGCCGGTGGAAAAAACCGCGCTGGCCGAAGCCGAGATCGATTACCAGGACCACACCTCCACCACCGTCTTCGTGCGCTTCCCGCTGCACACCGGCCCCGCCGCCGGCGCGGATGTGGTGATCTGGACGACCACGCCATGGACCATCCCGGCCAACCGCGCGCTCGCCGCGGGTGCTGAGATCGAGTACGCGCTGATCCATGTGGACGCGGTGAACGAGACCGCTTTGGTTTCGCCCGGCGCGCGGCTGCTGGTCGCGCTGGCACTTGCGGAGTCGTTCCGCGCCGCCGCCGGCATCACCCTGCATCATGTCGAACACATGTTCACCGGCGCCGAACTGGCGGGCAGCCTGGCCACCCATCCGCTGGCCGCCGCCGGCTATGATGGCGACCGGCCGGTGCTGCTGGGCGATTTCGTCACCACCGAGCAGGGCACCGGCTTCGTGCATCTGGCGCCCGATCATGGCGAGGAGGATTTTTATCTCTGCCGCGCGCACGACATCGCGCCGATCGAGGGGGTGCGCGGCGACGGCACCTATGCCGAAAAAATGCCGCTGTTCGCCGGGCTGCATGTCTACAAGGCCGCTGATCCTGTCTGCAATGCGCTGGTCGCGGCGGGTGCGCTGGTGGCGCGTGGCAAGCTGGTGCATTCCTATCCGCACAGTTGGCGCAGCAAGGCGCCGCTGATCACCCGGGCGACGCCGCAATGGTTCATCCGCATGGATGGGCCCGAGCATATTCGCCAACATGCCCTGGAAGCACTCGATCAAACCCAATTCATCCCCGACCAGGGGCGGCGGCGGATCGGCGCGATGGTCGCCGCACGGCCGGACTGGTGCATCTCGCGCCAGCGCGCCTGGGGCGTGCCGATCGCCATTTTCGTTGATCGGCGCACGGGAGAACCGCTGCGCGACCCACAGGTGATGGCGCGCATCGTGGACGCCTTCACCACCGAGGGCGCGGATGCCTGGTATTCCTCCCCGCCCGAGCGCTTCCTCGGCGAGGGGCGCGATCCGGCCGATTACGAGCAGGTGATGGACATCGTCGATGTATGGTTCGAATCCGGTTCGACCCACGCCTTCGTGCTGGAGGCGCGCGGGCTGCCGTGGCCGGCGGACCTGTATCTCGAAGGCTCGGATCAGCATCGCGGCTGGTTTCATTCCTCCCTGCTGGAAGCAGTGGGAACCCGCGGGGCGGCGCCGTTTCGCGCGGTGCTGACGCATGGCTTCGTGCTCGATGAGCAGGGCCGAAAAATGAGCAAGTCGCTGGGCAATGTCACCGCCCCGCAGCAGGTGATCGACCAGTACGGCGCCGACATTTTGCGGCTGTGGGTGATGAGCTCGGACACCTCCGACGATCTGCGCATCGGTCCGGAAATCCTCAAGCAGCAGGCCGAGCTTTACCGACGCCTGCGCAACTCCCTGCGCTGGCTGCTCGGCGCGCTCGATGGCTTCGACGAGGCCGAGCGGGTGCCGTACGAGCAGTTGCCGGAGCTGGAACGGCTGATGCTGCACCGGCTCGCCGAGCTCGACGCGCTGGTGCGCGCGGCGGCGGCGAGCCATGATTGGACCGGGGTGTATCCGGCCATCCACGGCTTCTGCGCGGGGGACCTGTCGGCGTTGTACGTCGATGTGCGCAAGGACGTTCTGTATTGCGACCGGCCGGATTCGATGCGCCGGCGCGCCGCGCGCACGGTGATCGACTGGCTGGCGCGGTGCCTCACCATCTGGCTCGCGCCGGTGCTGGTGTTCACCGCCGAGGATGCCTGGTGCGCCCGCTTCGGCGAGGCCAGCAGCGTGCATCTGCAATCCTTCCCCGATCTGCCCAGGCAGTTTCGCGACGACGCGCTGGCGGCGCGGTGGGATCGGCTGCGGGTGCTGCGCCGCGAGGTGACCGGGGCGATCGAGCAGGCGCGCCGCGCCGGCATGATCGGCGCCTCGTTGCAGGCCGCGGTGTCGCTGCCGCTCGCGCCCGATGACCGCGACCTGCTGTCCGATCCGGACTGGGCGGACCTCGCCATCGTCTCGCAGCTTCGCACCAGTGTTGATCTGCATGCCGCACCAGGCACCACGACACCTGGGGTGAGCCCGGCCGAGGGCGCCAAATGCGCGCGCTGCTGGCGGGTGCTGCCGGAGGTGGGCAGCATCGGCGCGCACCCCACGCTGTGCCGGCGCTGTGCCGAGGCGGTGGCGCGGTGAACCGCCGGCGCGCCATCGGGCTGGGGGTGGCGGCACTGGTGCTGCTGGCCGACCAGGCGAGCAAGGCATGGATTCTGGACGTGCTCGATCTGCCCCGGCGCGGGCGGGTCGATCTGCTGGGGGTGCTCAGCCTGACCATGGTGTGGAACCATGGCGTCACCTTCGGCATGTTGCAGGCCGGCGGCGCGGGGGCAGCGATCCTGGCGGCGGCCGCGGTGCTGGTGGTGGGCATGCTGGGGCTGTGGCTGTGGCGGGCGGAGCGGGTGCTGATGGCCGTGGCGATCGGGGCGATCGGCGGCGGCGCGATCGGCAATGTCATCGACCGGGTGCGCTTCGGCGCGGTGGTGGATTTCATCCATTTCCATGTCGGCGGCTGGAGCTGGTATGTGTTCAATGTCGGGGATGCCGCCATCGTCTGCGGCGTGGCGGTGCTGGCGCTGGACAGTCTGCGTCCGGCGCGGCAGACCCTGCCATCCGGCTGATTTGCCTTGCGCCCGTTTTTCTGGGAAATCGCGCTATGAAACATCGTCTGTTGCTGCTGTTGCCGATCCTGCTGGCGGGCTGTTCCAACGCGGATCAGACCCTGCGCAGCTTTGGGCTGGTTCGCGATCCGCCCGACGAATACACCGTCACCACCCGCGCGCCGCTGTCGGTGCCGCCGGATTTCTCGCTGCGTCCGCCCTCGCCGGGCGCGGTGCGGCCGCAGGAACTCACCCAGCGTGACCAGGCGCAGCTGAGCCTGGTGCCCGAGGCGGCGATCGCGCCGACCGGCCCGAGCGCGGCGAGCCCGGGCCAGCAGGCGCTGCTGGAGCAGGCCGGGGCGCCGCCGCCGGCCGACATCCGCAACCGGCTGGACGCCGACGCGGCCCTGGAC
>DAHWBL010000025.1 GCA_027323595.1 Acetobacteraceae bacterium
AAGGCGGTGGAGGCGCTCGGCGCCGGGATCACCATGGTCAGCACCCCGCAGGGCGTGCGCGGGCTCGATCTGCTGCCCGGCCGCCACGCCGCGATCTGCCCGCGCACCGGCTTCGTCGAGGCGATCACCGGCCTCATCGCCGAACCCGCCCGCGCCCACCGCCTGGCCGCCGCCGGGCGCACCCATGTCGAGGCCAATTTCACCTGGGACGCGATCGCCGCGGAGGTCGCAGACCGCATCGAGGCGGAGCTGTCTCCCCGACCCGCCAAACGCCGCCGCAAACCCCCCGCCACCCGCCCGCTGCTGCTCGCCCTCAACGACTACCCGATCCTGCACACGGTCTCCGGCGGTGCCGCGCGTCTGGCGGGCGGCCTGGCCAGCCTGGATGCCGACGTCATCCTGGTCAGCTTCGGCCCCGGCTACGAATGCGCGCTGCTGGCGCCCGGCCTGCTGCACGTCACGGTGCGCAAATCCGCCTCCCACGCGGCCTTCGAGCGCGCCGTCAATGACGGCCACCCGGTCTCCATCTCCGATGGCGTCGCCGCCCTGTTCGTCGCCGAGAACCGCGCGCTCGCCACCCTGCTCGGCGACTTCGTCCAGCGCGCCGACGCGGTCGATTTCGAGCATTGCTACATGGCCCCGGCCCTGGACGGCCTGCGCGCCCTGCGTCCGGACCTGCCGGTGATCTACAGCGCCCACAATGTGGAGGCGCTGCTCAAGCCGCAATTGCTGCGCCCCCACCCGCTGGGCGAGCGCTTCGCCACCTTCATCGCCGAGCTGGAAGCCAGGCTCGTCGCCGCCGCCCGCCTGGTGGTCTGCTGCACCGAGGCCGACGCCAACCATTTCAAGCGCCTGGGCGCGCGCACCGTGCTGCTGCCCAACGGCTGCGCCAACGACGTGCCGCTGTCCACGCTGCCCGCCGGCCGGCCGGTCGCGGGCTTTCTGGGCTCCGGCCACGGCCCCAACCTCGACGCCGCCCGCTTCATCGTCGAACGCCTCGCCCCGCGCCTGCCCGACGTCGATTTCGCCCTCGTCGGCGGCGTGTGCGACGCCCTGCCGCTCGACCTGCCGGCCAATGTGCGCCTGCACGGGGTGGTGGACGAAGACGCCAAATCCGCCATCCTTTCGGGCTGGCACATCGGGCTGAACCCGCTATCGGCCGGCGGCGGCGCCAGCCTCAAGGTGCCGGACTACATGGCCCACGGGCTCGCCGTCATCAGCACCGCGGTCGGCTGTCGCGGCGTGCCGGTGGCCGAGGCCGGCGCCGGCGTGGTCTGCCCGCTCAGCGGTTTCGCCGCCGCGCTCTCGGGCCTGCTCGCCCGCCCCGCCGAGCTCGACCGCCAGCGCCACCGCGCCCACGCCTACGCCCAGGCCAGCCTGAGCTGGCACGCGCTGGCCGCCCCCTACCGCGAGGCGCTCGCCGGCCTGTGGCAGGCGCCAACCCCCACCGCCCGCCGCCTGCTCGTCGTCACCTACCGCTACACCGAGCCCGCGCTCGGCGGCGCGGAGGAATATCTGCGCGAGATCCTCGCCCAGCTCCGCCCGTTCTACCGCCGCATCGACCTCGCCGCCGCCGACATCGGCCACATCACCAACCGCCACCATTTCGCCACCGCCGCCACCCCCGCCCCCGGCGGCCCGGCCGCGCGCATCGCCGCCCTGTTCGACCAGGCGCAGTTCTTCCCCGTCGAACAACCCGCCGAGGCGGACAGCATCGCGGCCTGCCGCGAGATCGAACAATCCTGGATGCGCGAGCAGCAGACCCTGCACGCCCCCTTCGCGCCCGACCTGCTGCGCGCCGACCCCGGCCGCATCCGCCTGTTCAGCGGCTTCTACTGGCCCGAAAACCACGGCGGCCTCATCCGCCGCTGGACCTCGACCGACTTCACCGTGCTGCTGCCCGCCAGCGCGCGGGTGCTGCGCCTGGTCGGCTGGTCGCCCCTGGCCGGCCCGCTCGCTTTGTCGGTGATCGCCACCACCGCCGGCGCGCGCACCAGGCCGCACACCACCGAACTGCCGATCGATGGCTCCTTCAGCCTCAGCCTGTCACTGCCCGACGCCGCCGGCGCCCGCCTGCTGGTCTGCCGCGTCGATGAATTCCGCCCCGACTCCGACCATCGCCCGCTCGGCGTTCTGCTCGAATCCGTCTCGGTCCTCGTCAGCACCACCCCCACCGACCGTCTCGCCGCGATGTCGGAGCGCTTCGCCGAGATGACCGAGGAGGTGGACCAATGGATCCGCGAACATCGCTTCGACCGCTGGGTGGCCGGGCTGCGTGACACCGCCCGCACCCGCCCCGCCGCCATCGAGGACCGCTTCGCCACCGTGCGCGGCCCACACGCGCCGCAGATGCAGCGCTGGATCGCCGACAATGCCGCCAACTACGATTGCGTGCTGGTCCAGGGCATACCCTTCGACGTAATCCCAGCCACCGTCACCACCCTTCTCCCTCCCCCTCGTGGGGAGGGCCGGGGTGGGGGGACCCACCCGCGCGTCGTCACCCTGCCGCATTTCCACGGCGACGATCGCTTCTATTACTGGCGCCGCTATCTGGACGCCTTCGCCGCCGCCGACGCCACCCTGCTGTTCTCCGCCTCCCTGCGCGCCGCGGTCGGCGACCTACCCGGCACCGCGATCGTGCCCGGCGGCGGCGTCCGCCCCGACGAGACCATCGAGCCGGACGCGCGCGCCCGCTTCGCCGAGCTGCACCCCTCCACCGCGCCGTTCTTTCTGGTGCTCGGCCGCAAGACCGCGTCGAAAAACTACCGCATGATCATCGCCGCCCACACCGCCGCGCGCGCCCGCGGCCTTGATGCCGAGCTGCTGCTGATCGGCCCGGATGAGGACGGCGCGCCGATCACCCAGCCCGGCGTCACCTATCTGGGCCGCCAGCCCCGCGCGGTGGTGCGCGGCGCGCTCGCCGCCTGCCTGGGGCTGATCTCCATGAGCGGCAGCGAGAGCTTCGGCATCGTGCTGTGCGAGGCCTGGCTGTTCCGCAAACCGGTGATCGCCAACCGCGCCTGCTACTCGTTCCGCGACCTCGTGCGCGAGGACGACACCGGCCTGCTCGCCGCCACCACCGAGGAACTCGCCACCGCCATGCTCCGCCTCGCCGCCGACCCCGCCGCCCGCGCCCGCATGGGCGATGCCGGCTTCGCCGAGGTGATCGAAAAATACAGTTGGGCCGGCGCCGCGCAATCGATCGAGGCGGTGCTCGCCCCATGATCCATGAATTTCTGCTGCCCGCGCTCGCCGGCTTCATCGCCGGCGCGATGAACGCGGTCGTCGGCGGCGGCAGCTTCGTCTCGCTCGCCGCCCTGGTCGGGCTCGGCCTGCCCTCGGTCAGCGCCAACGAGACCAGCACGGTGGCGCTGTTCTTCGGCCAGATCTCCAGCAGTTGGGCGGTGCGCGACGGCCTGCGCCCGGTCGCCGGCGTGCCCATCATGCGCATGCTGCCGGCCACCATCGTCGGCGGCTTCGTCGGCGCGCTGGCGCTGATGGCAACGCCCGACCTCGTGCTCGACCAGATCCTGCCCTGGCTGCTGCTGTTCGCCGCCATCGCCCTGCTGGCCGGCCGCCAGACCTCCGCCGCGCTGCGCCGCCACGGCGTGCATATCGGCGTCGGCGCCATCCTGCCCGCGCAGTTCGTGCTCGGCGTCTATGGCGGCTATTTCGGCGGCGCGGTCGGCATCATCATGGCCGCGGTCTGGCTGCTGCTGGACCAGGCCGATCTGCGCGCCATGATGCCCATGCGCACCCTGATGGTCAGCGCCGCCAACGCCACCGCGGTCCTGATGTTCGCCACCCTGGGTCAGGTCCATTGGCCCGCCGCCATCTCCATGGCCATCACCGCCGGCGCCGGCGGCTATCTGGGCGCCCATTACGGCAGACGCCTGCCCAACATCGTGCTGAAATCAGTGACCATCGCCGTCACCCTCGCCATGACCCTATATTTCTTCCACCGAGCCGGCACCCTCTAAAAAACCCTCCCCCTCGTGGGGAGGGTGGCGCGCAGCGCCGGGTGGGGGGAAACCCCACCCCCTACGGCACCAGCAACGCCGAAACCTCCGGCGGCCGCGTCAGCAACCCCTGCTTCAGCATCACCGAAGCCCACCATTCCAGCCGGTCGGGCGTGAGCGGCACGATGATCCGCGGCAGCCAGGTCGCCGCCAGAATCTCCGGCGGAAACTTGATATATCTGGCCACCGCCGCGCGCGCGAGATCGCCATGCGCCGCGGCAAAATCCGCCGCCTGCTGCAACGCCGCGCGGAAATCATCCACCGCCCTGGGGTGCGCGCGCGCCCAGACCCGCGTCGTGGAATACGCACTGGTCGGCAAACCCTCTGGCACGTCCTTGAGAAAATAGGCCAGCAGACTGCCGCTGCCGGTCGACAATATCCGCGCCGTCATCGGGTCCGCGCTCATCACCGCGTCCACCGTGCCGGCCCGCAGCAGATCGCCCATCTGCGAGAACGGCACCTCGACGAACGTGACCGTGCCCGGATCGATCCCCTTGCCCGACAGCCAGGCCAGCGTGAGAATGTGCAGCGTCGCCCCCAGCCCCGGCACGCCCACCCGCTTGCCCGCCAGGTCCTGCGCGCGGGTGATCGATGCGCCCGCGCGCACCAAAGCCGCGTAATTGGTGGCGTCGTGGCTGGTGCTCGCACCACCCGCGATCGCCACCAGATCGAGCCCGTTCTCCACCGCCTGCAACACCACCGACACGCTCGGCCCGGCGATCTGCACCGAATCCGATTGCAGCGCGGCGGGCAGCAGCGAGTTGAGAGAGATCTGCTGCAACATCACCTCAAGCCCATGGTTTTTGAAAAAACCCTGTTCCTGCGCCACGAACAGCCCAACGGAGTCGGTCGATGCGGTATAGCCGATGCTCACCCTGGTCACGCCTTGCGCGCACGCACCGCTCGCGGCGAGGCCCAACAGCACCAGCGCAAGCCGAAAAATTCCGCTCATGAGGACGCTCCCTGAAGCCACCGGCGGACCCGACATTCCGCCTTGTTTTGCCGGTGACGTTGGCCTTGACCGGGCGTTTAATCAACGCCTATTCGACCGACAACGAAAAGAGGAAACCATGGCAAGGCGCTTCATCGATCTGTCCATCCCGATCTCGAACAAGATCGCCGCCGACCCGCCAGGCTACGAACTGTCCATCGATTATGTCAGCCACCACGAAACGCTGAAAATCCTGCACCAGCGCTATGACGGGCTCGATGCGAACGATCTGCCCGGCGCCGAGGGCTTCGCGCTCGAACATGTGCGCCTGTCCACCCACAACGGCACCCATGTCGATGCCCCCTGGCATTATGCCTCTACCATGAACGACGGAACCCCCAGCCGCACCATCGACGAGATGCCGCTGCACTGGTTCTTCGGCCCCGGCGTGAAACTCGATTTCCGCCATCTCGCCGATGGCCACGTGGTGCAGCCGCACGAGATCGACGCCGAGCTGCACCGCATCGGCCACACCCTGCACCCGTTCGACATCGTGCTGATCAACACCTCGGCGGGCGCGCATTTCGGCGCGCCGGACTACGTCCAACGCGGCTGCGGCATGGGCCGCGCGGCCACCCTGCACCTCACATCGATGGGCATCCGCGTCGCCGGCACCGACGCCTGGGGCTGGGACGTTCCGGTCAAATTCATGGCGCAACGTTTCGCCGCCACCGCTGACGCCTCGATCATCTGGGAAGGCCACAAGGCCGGGCGCGAACGCGAATATTGCAACATCGAAAAGCTGCACAATCTCGCCCAACTGCCCGCCACCGGCTTCACCGTCTCGTGCTTCCCGGTGAAGATCGAAGGCGCCTCCGGCGGCTGGACCCGCGCGGTGGCGATGCTCGACGAATAACCCGTCCCGCGCGGAAGGATTTCAAAAATGACCGAGTTTTCCGACTACTCCGCCAAATATAGTTGCCTCGCCATGACCCGCGAGGACGGCATCCTGGAGGTGCGCTTTCACACCGACGGCGGCCCGTTCCACTGGGGCCTCACACCGCATCGCGAGCTGGAATCCGCCTTCCTCGACATCGCCCGCGATCGCGCCAACCAGATCGTCATCCTCACCGGCACCGGGCAGACCTATTGCGGCCCCGCGGTGCCGCCGGGTGGCCACCCGAACCGCAACTCCATGACCCCGGCGATCTATGATCCCATCTATTGGGAGGGCAAGCATCTGCTGATGAATCTGCTCAACATCGAGGTCCCGGTCATCGCCGCCATCAACGGCCCGGCGGTGCGCCACGCCGAGATCGCGCTGATTTCCGACATCGTCCTGGCCACCGACGACACATATTTCCAGGACACCGCGCATTTCCAGGGCGGCATGGTGCCAGGCGATGGCATGCACGTGATCATGCCGATGCTGCTGGGCCTCACCCGCGCGCGCTATTTCCTGTTCACCGCGCAGAAAATCACCGCCGCCGAAGCCCAACGGCTCGGCCTGGTCAACGAAATTCTGTCCCGCGCCGATCTGCTCCCACGCGCCCGCGAACTCGCCCGTCTGCTGCTGCAACAAACCGAACTGGTCCGCCGCTACAGCCGGGTGGTGCTCACCGAAGACCTCAAATCCCGCCTCCAGGCCCAACTCAGCCACGGCCTCGCACTGGAAGGCCTGGCCCGGATGAAAGCAACGTAGAAATAAGCAGAATAACCCTCCCCCTCGTGGGGAGGGTGGCGCGCAGCGCCGGGTGGGGGGGCTGCCGCCCCTCAACTGCCCCGATAGGTGCTGTACCCGAACGGCGCGATCAACAGCGGCACATGATAATGCCCCCCCGGATCATCGATACGAAACCGGATCGGCACGCTGTCATAAAACCCCGCGCCGTCGCCGCGCCATTGCCCGACCTCGAACACCAGCTCGTAAAGCCCCGCGCGCAGGCCAGCACCTTCCAAAAGCGGCCCGTCGCAGCGCCCATCCGCGTTGGTGAGAAAATTTCCCAGTGTCGCCCCGTCCGGCCCAAGCCGCGCCAGCCGCAGCAACATCCCCGCCGCCGGCCGCCCGGTCGCGGTATCCAGCACATGCACCGTGATCCGCCCGCTCATCGCACCCGATCCTCCAGCCGGAACAAAGCGATCCGCGCCACCTGCGCGAGCGCCTCTTCGCGTTCATCGGCCGGGCTCGCCAACAGCCGCGCGCGCAACGCCGCCGCGATCGCCGCGCGGTCCCGCTGCCCGCGCACCGCGATGATGAACGGAAATCCGAATCGGTCAAAATATGCCTGGTTGAGCCGCTCCATCTCGTCGGCCGCCGTCGCATCGAGACTTTGCAGCCCGAGCCTGCCCTGTTCGGATTCGGATTCCGCCGTCAGCGCCGCCCGCCGCGCCAGCATCGGATGCGCGCGCAACAGCCCAAGCTGCGCGGCCTCGCCCGCCGCCGCCACCGCCGCCACCATCGCCGCGTGCAGCGCGGACCGATCGGCGAACGGTCGCGCCGATGCGGCAGCTTCGGCCACCCATGGCGAATGCTCAAAAATCCCGTCCAGCGCGGCGACGAACTCCGCCACGCCCATCGCGTTCAGCGTGGCGACATCCAGGCTCATTCGTCATGCGCCCCCTGCCCCACCCATGCCGCGAGCGCCGCGCGCTCCGCCTCGGTGATGCCGGTCACATTGCTCAGCGGCATCGCGCGACCCACCACCGCCTGCGCATAGATCAGCGGCGCCTGCTGCACGATCAGCCTGGCACTGTCGAAACGAATTCCCTTCGGCGGCTCGGCGATGCCTGGAAACCGCGGCTGCGCGGCATGGCACACCTGGCAGCGCTCGGCGATGATGCCCTGCACCTGCGCGAACTTCACCGCCGCGGCATCCCCCGGCGCGCGTGGCTGCAAATACAGCGTCAGCGCCGCGGCCAGCGCGATCGGCACCGCGCCCGCCGGCCACAGCCGCCAATCCGGCTTCGCCCCGGTATGCAGCACATTATACCAATGCCGGATCAAAAACCCGCCGATGAACACGCCAGCCAGCACCAGCCAGTTCCACCGCGAGCTGTAGGTGAAGGCGTAGTGGTTGCTGATCATCGTGAAAATCACCGGCAACGTCACATAGTTGTTGTGCGTCGAACGGTTTTTTCCGGCCGCCCCCAGCGCCGGATCGGGCTCGCGCCCGGCCAGCAGATCGGCCACCACCTTGCGCTGATTCGGAATGATCACCAGCGCCACATTGGCAACCATGATGGTGCCCACAAGCGCACCGGCATGAATGAACGCGCCACGCCCCGAAAACACCCGCGAATAAAAAAAGAACACTCCGATCAACAGCGCGAACCCAACCGTCGCCAGCCACACCGGCCGATCCCCCAGCGGCGAACGGCACAAGGCGTCATAGGCAAACCAGCCAAACACCAGCGACGCGATGCCGATCCCCACCGCGTCCCACGGCTTCAGATCAAGCACCGCCGGGTCGATCAGATACAGCGTCGGATTCAGATAATAGGTCAGCACCAACAGCAGAAAGCCGAATATGAAGGTGCTGTATGCCTCCCATTTGAACCAGGTGAGGTCCGGCGGCATGAACTCGGGCGCGACGGTGAATTTCTGCATCTGGTAGAAGCCGCCACCATGCACCTGCCAGGCCTCACCCTTCACCCGCCGGTCCAGGCGCGGATTGGGCTTGAGCGAGGCATCGAGCGCCATGAAATAGAAGCTGCTGCCGATCCAGCAGATGCCCGCGATCAGGTGCGTCCAACGCACGATCAGCGAGACCCATTCGATCGATGTCGAAAGCATGTTGCGTCCTTTGGTCTACCAGAACCCCTCATGCACGGCCCGTGCCTCATGCTCAAGCAGCGGCCCGGCAACGGCAACCCTTCGCTGCCCCGCGCCCAGCACAACCCGGCACGGCAGGTCCATCGTCAGGTTCTGCGGATGCGGCCCGATCAGCGCCTTCAACTCGGCCTCGCTCATCGCATAGATCACCCGCCCGACCCCCACCCAATAGACCGCCCCGGCACACATCGCGCAGGGCTCGGCGGACGTATACATGGTGCAGCCGGCAAGAAACGCCGCGTCGTACTGCTGGCTCGCCCGCGCCATCAGCGTGCGTTCGGCATGCGCGGTGCGGTCCCCGCTCGCATGGTCGTTGCCCTGCTCCATCAGCACCATCCCATCCGGCCCGGCGAGCACCGCCCCGAACGGATGGCACCCCCTCGCGCGCGCCGCCGCGGCGACATCGAAGCTGCGTCGCAACAATTCCAGATCACGCGCGCCAACGTCGGTCTGCACCACCATCGCGCTCACGACACCCCCCTTGGCAACGCCCACGGAAAAAACCGCCGCTCCACCCACACCACCAACCGGTACAGCAACAGCGACACCCCCACCAAAATCACCAGCGCCGCGAACGCCTGCGGCACCTTGAACAGGGACGTGTCATACAAAATCAAATACCCAAGCCCCCTTTGTGCCGCAACGAACTCCGCCACCACCGCGCCGATCACCGCCAGCGTCACGCACACCTTCAGCGCCGAAAAAATATACGGCACCGCATATGGCAGCCGGATCTGCATGAACTCGCGCACCCTGGGCGCACGCAACGAGCGCGACAGCTCGATCAATTCCTCCGGCGTCGCGCGCAGCCCGGTGGTGGTGGACACCACCAGCGGAAAAAACGTGATCAGGCACGTGATCACCACCCGCGGCAACATCTCCGCCCCCAGCGTCACCACGATGATCGGCGCGATCGCGACAATCGGCGTGGATTGCACGATCACCAGCATCGGCACGATGGTCCGCGACAACAATCGTGAATTCGTCAGCACGATGGCCAGGGGAATCGAAATCGCGATCGACAGGAAATAGCCGATCAGCACGATCTGCAACGTCGCCCACAGATGCCCCAGCCACTGCGACCACTCCACCGCGCCGGCGGCGATCACGATGTCGCTCGGCCTGGGCAGCACGAAGCTCGGCACCGCGAACACCCGGCACAGCCCCTCCCACAGCAGCACGATCACCACGAAGGTCGCTGCCGGCGCCACGGAATCGGCGAACCGCGCGCCCATCACGCGACCCGCCGGGAAAACACCTGCTGGCGTATCTCGTTGGCCAGATGGTTGAATTGCGGGTCCTCCATGGTCGCCAGCCCGCGCGGCCGCGCGAACGGCACATCCATCACCTCGCGCACCCGCCCCGGCCGCGCCGTCATCACCACGATCCGGTCGGCGAGCAGCAGCGCCTCGGGGATCGAATGGGTGACGAACAGCACCGTCTTCGGGGTCTCGTCCATGATCCGCAGCAGCTCCAGCGCCATCTCGTCGCGCGTCAGCGCATCGAGCGCGGAAAACGGTTCATCCATCAGCAGAATATCGGGGTCCTGCAACAGCGCCCGCGCGATCGCCACGCGCTGCTGCATCCCGCCCGACAATTCATCGGGCCGGCGCGATTCGAAATCCGCGAGCCCCACCTTGGCCAGCAACGCCCGCGCCCGCGCCCGGCACGCATCATCCACCCGCCCGGTCTTGTGCTTCATCGGAAACGTCACATTGTCCAAAACCCTCAGCCACGGCAGCAAGGTCGGCCGCTGGAACACCAGGCCGATATCATCGCGCGGCTCGCTCACCTGCAGGCCGTTCACCGCGACAACGCCCGCGGTCGGCCGCAACAGCCCCGCCACCTGGCGCAGAATGGTGGATTTGCCACAGCCCGACGGGCCGATGATGGCAACGAATTCGTGCCGCTCCACGCTCAGCGCGATGCCGGCCAGCGCCTCCAGACGCTGGCCGTCACGCGACACGAAACTCTGTCCGACATCGTCAAGACTGATGACCGGAACTGCCATTATTTCGGCAGCACCGCGCGATCCACCAGGCTTTCCGGATCAAGCCGGCTCACCGGCACCTTCTGCGCGCTGGCCACCCCTTCCCAGGTCTGCATCAGCAGCTTCGGCTCGAACACCCCATAGCCGTCCTTCGCGCTGATCTCGTTCTTCATCAGCGGAATCGACGCCGCGAACTGCGCCGCCGCGGTCGCCGCGTCGATCTCGGGCGCCATCTTCTTGATGTCCGCCCCGGCGCGATCCGGATCCTGCATCGCCAGCGCGTTCGCCTTCGCATAGCCACGCAGGAACCGCGTCACCACCGCCGGCCGCTCGGCCAGCACCCTGTCGGAGGCAAACAGCGAAAGCCCATATCCCACCAGCCCATAATCAGACCAGCGCACCATCTCAAGCTGCTTGCCCGCCTGCTGCAAAATCGCCTCGGTCGCCGGCGCCACCGTCACCCAGTTGATCGTCGCATCCACCCTGCCCGACGCCAGCATCGGCCCCAGCGCGCCCACATCCACCTTCAGCAGATTGACATCAGACTCGGTCATGCCGTTCAGCGACAGGATCAACGGCCAGATCGCGTTGGACGATGAGAAAGTCGCCGTGCCCACGGTCTTGCCTTTCAGCGCCTTGATCGAATCGATCCCGCTGCCCTTGGCCACGAACATCGCATCGGGCTGCTTGGTGTACACCGAATAGATCGCGCGCACCGGCACCTTGCCCTCGGCGGCCGCCTGCATCAGCGCCGAAATCCCGCCGGTCGCGATATCCGCCGCCCCGGTCGCCACCTTGGTCAACGCATCCGACGACCCGCGCCCCGGCAGGATCGTCACCTCCAGCCCCTCGGCGGCGAAAATCCCCTCGACCACGCCGACATACGGCGTCGCCTTGTCGCCACCAGGCAGCCAGTCGAGCTGCACGATCAATTTGTCAGCGGCGAAAGCCGGCGCCGCCACCAGCGCGAACGCCGTAATCGCGGCGAAAAATCCCTGTCGCAAGATCAATCCTCCTGGTTGAAAGCCCACGCCCGCAATGCAAGCGGCACGCCAGCCTCACGCATAGGTGCGCCGGTACATCTCCAGCAGATGGTCGGTCACGCTCACCGGCGCATAGCGCGGCGGATTGTCCGCCCCACTGCATGTCGGCAGACACGCGATCGGATACTCCGCGTTGCCCTCGAAGAAAAACGGAATCGAATAGCGATCCCGCCCGGACCGATTGACCACCCGGTGCAGGTTCGAGCGATACAGATCATTGGTCCAGCGCGCCACCATGTCACCAATATTGACCACGAAGGTTCCCGGCTTCGGCGGCGCGTCCAGCCACCGCCCGGACCGATCCTGCACCTGCAACCCGCCCACCTCGTCCTGATACAGCAACGTCAGCGTCCCCCAGTCCGTATGCGCCCCGCACCCTTTCTCGCCCGGAAGCGGGTTGCCCGGCTGCGGCGGATAATGCAGCAGCCGCAGGATGAACAACGGATCGTCACAGAAACGATCAAAATGATCCCAGTCCAGATCGAGCGACAACGCCAGCCCATGCATCAGCCGCACCGACGCCGCGGTCATCACCGCGGCATATTCCTCCAGCGCCGCGCGAAACCCCGCCCGCCCCTCGGGCCAGAAATTCGGCCCATGGTTGAACCGCCGCGCCACCACCCGCGGGTCATCCAGCGCCAGATCCTGGCCCATGTAGAAGCCTTCCTTCACGTCCGGCGGCATCCCCGCCTCCAGCGTCTGCGCGCGCAACGGCTCATAGCCACGATTGAACCGGTTCGCCCGCAGATCGACCGCCAGCTTCTCCGCCTCCGCCAGCGCGAAGAAATCCCGCGCCTCCTCCAGCACCCGCCCGATCAGCCCCGGCGCCACGCCATGCCCGCTCACATAGAAAAACCCGGTGCCCACGCACGCCGCCCGCAGCGCCTGCCCAAACGCCGCCCGCGCCGCCATGTCGCCATCCAGCAGCCGCATGTCCAGCACCGGCAGGCCGGCATCGCCCCTGATCTCACCCATCACCACCCTCCACCACGTTCCCGCCCGGCGACGATGCAATCACAAGGCCAGCCCGCGCGCATCGCGAGATTGCATGACCACGCCGCTGTGGCGCATGTCTTGGCCATGCGCCGCGCCGCGACCCTGCTGACCGTGTTGGTTCTGGCCGGCTGTGCCGGACACGGCAGCCGCGCGCCCGGCCCGGCCGACGACCCATGGGGCCCCTACATCTCCGAGGCCGCCCAGCGCCACAACGTGCCGGAGAAATGGGTGCGCGCGGTGATGCACCAGGAAAGCGGCGGCCACGCCACCCGCAACGGCGCCCCGATCACCAGCTCCGCCGGCGCCATCGGCCTGATGCAGGTGATGCCCGACACCTACGCCGACCTGCGCACCCGCTACCCGCTCGGCCGCGACCCAGCCGACCCGCACGACAACATCATGGCCGGCACCGCCTATATCCGCGAGATGTATGACCGCTACGGCGCGCCAGGCTTCCTCGCCGCCTACAATGCCGGCCCCCGACGGCTGGATGCCTATCTCTACGGCAATGGCAGCCTGCCCAACGAAACCATCAACTACCTCGCCTCCATCGCCCCGCGCATCGCCGACACCGCACCGATGACCGGCCCGCTCGCGGTGTTCGCGCAAAACCCCGGCGCCCCCCTGCCAGACCCATCCGCCACCCGCTTCGCCGACGCCGCCCCGCCCCCCATCAGCCCGCAATCCACCGGCCTGCAACC
>DAHWBL010000038.1 GCA_027323595.1 Acetobacteraceae bacterium
CTCGCGATCACCGAGGAGATGAAAACCAACCTGATGCGCACGGCGTATAACCTGATCATCTACGAGGCGCTGGATTTCACCGTGGGGCTGTTCACCGCCAGCGGCGAGACCATCTCGATCGGGCTCGGGCTGCCGATGTTCATCCGCGGCATGTCGGAGACGGTGAAGGCCAAGATACGTCATTTCGGTATCGAGAATATCCATCCGGGCGACATCCTGGTGACCAACGATGCCTATACCACCGGCAGCCATCTCAACCATTTCACCTTTACCCAGCCGGTGTTTCATGATGGCGCGCTGATCGGGTTTTCCTGCTGCATGGCGCATTGGCAGGATGTCGGTGGGTCGTTGGGCGGGCGCACCACCGACATCTACCAGGAGGGGATTCAGATCCCGATCGTGAAATATCGTCGGGGGGATCAGGTCAATCAGGATCTGGTGGACATCATCGCGATGAATGTGCGCCTGCCGGCGCGCGCGATGGGCGATCTGCGCGCGCAGGTGACCGCGGTGACCACCGGGGAGCGGCGGTTCGCCGAGCTGGTGCGTCGCCATGGCGCGGGCCCGGTGCTGGGGGCGGTTGCGATGATCATGGACCATACCGAGGCGGTGGCGCGCGCCAACACGCGCACCATCCCCGATGGCATCTATGAAGCGCAGAGCTTCATGGATGATGACGGCATCGATCTGGGCGAGCGCGTGCCGATCCGCGTGCGCGTCGAGGTGTCGGGCGAGCGGATGACGGTGGATCTGTCCGATGTGTCCGCCCAGGTGCGCGGTTTCTACAATTCGGGCATCAGCACCGGCTTTGCCTGCGCGCAGGTGGCCTTCAAATGTCTCACCACGCCGACGGATTATCCTGTCAATGACGGGGCTTTTCGCAATCTGACGGTGATCATGCCGCCCGGCCGGGTGATCAGCGCGCAGCGTCCGGCGCCGATGCGCTGGTGGATGACGTTTCCGATGACGGTGGTGGACACGATCTTCAAGGCGCTCGAACCGGCGATCCCGGACCGGGTGATCGCCGGGCACCATGCCGATCTGTGCGTGGGCACCATCCATGGCATCAATCCGTCGGACGGGCGGTTCTTCATCGGGTCCACCGGCCCGATCGGTGGCGGGTGGGGCGCGAAGTCGCGCGAGGATGGCGTGTCGGTGACGGTGTGCATCAATGACGGCGACACCCATAACGGGCCGAGCGAGCAGATGGAGGCGAAATATCCAGTGCTGGTCGAGCGGTATGCGTTGCGCCCTGATTCGGGTGGCGCCGGACGGCATCGCGGCGGGCTGGGGGCCGAGGTGGTGGTGCAGGCGCTGTCGCCGGTGACGGTGGATACCTATGTCGATCGCGTGCATTGCCGGCCGTGGGGATTGCAGGGCGGGCTCGACGGGTTTGGCAACGAGGTGGGCATTCGCCGCGATGGGGTGTGGGACCCCGACATGACCAACGGCAAGGCGATCAGCCAGCGGCTGGGCGCGGGCGATGCGTTCATGCTGCGCTCGGGCGGTGGCGGCGGCTTTGCCGATCCGTATCTGCGCCCGGCCGAGCTGGTTGGCGAGGATGTCGCGCAGGGCTACGTTTCCGCGGAATCGGCATTTGCCGATTACGGCGTGGTGCTGACCGACACCGGCGCGGTGGACGTGGCGGCGACGGCGCGGCGGCGGGCGGCACGTGGGTGATGATACGTGGGGGATGACGATGTGGGGGCCGCGCTCGCGATGCTGTTTCGCGATGCGCTGGCCGGTGGGGTGCATCCGCCTGGCTGCGGCTGTGGCGGGGGGGTGGCGCCGATGATCTCGGCCGCCTCGCTGGAGGCGGACCTGCTGGATTATCTGGTTCCACGCTATGAAAAATCGGGCGCGGCGGGGCTTGCCGCGTTCGTGGCCGCGCGCCGCGCCGCCCGCGCGCCAGGCTTCACCGACTGGTTGCGCGGGCTCGATGCCGCGCCGCTCGATGCCGCCGACCGGGCGCGGCTCGACGCCGATCTGCGCGCCGTGCTGGAGCCGATGGCGCGGCCGGTGTCGCGGTTTTTCTGCGTGTGATCAGGCGGGTTTGACGCTGGCCGCGGTCTGGCCGAACAGGATGGCGCGGCTGTTTTCGTTGACGGTGGGGCCGGGGTTGACGCCTTCGCCGCGCGCATAGGCGCGCACTGTGCCGGGGCGTTCGGCGATGCGGTTGAACCAGGCTTTCAGCGCGGGGAAATCATCGAGGTTCTGGCCCTGGCGCTCGTGCGGAACGATCCAGGGATAGGCTGCCATGTCGGCGATGGAGTAGCTGTCGGCGATGTAGTCGCGCCCGTGCAGGCGGCGGTCGAGCACGCCGTAGAGACGGTTGGTTTCGCGCACGTAGCGGTCGATGGCGTAGGGGATTTTTTCCGGCGCGTAGTTGGAGAAATGGTGGTTCTGTCCGGCCATCGGCCCGAGGCCGCCCATCTGCCAGAACAGCCATTGCAGCACCATCTCGCGCCCCCGCAGGTCGGCGGGGAGGAATTTGCCGGTCTTTTCGGCCAGATACAGCAGGATCGCGCCGCTTTCGAACAGGGCGAGCGGGCCGGCGCCATCGGCGGGGGCGTGATCGACGATGGCGGGCATGCGGTTGTTGGGCGCGATGGCGAGGAACTCGGGGCGGAACTGCTCGCCGGCGCCGATGTTCACTGGCACGATGCGGTATTCGAGCCCCGCCTCCTCCAGCAGCATCGTGATCTTATGGCCGTTCGGCGTGGGCCAGTAATGCAGATCGATCATCGCGCGAGCCTCCCTGGGTGCCGCGCGGATATCGGCATCGCGCGCGGCGCCGGCAAGGGGGGGGTGGTCAGAAGTCCACCCGGTCCGCGCCCTTCAGTGCGAGCAGCTCGCGCGCCTCGGTGGGGGTGGCGACCGACAGGCCGAGTTCCTCGACGATGCGGCGGATCTTGGCGACCTGTTCGGCGTTGTTTTCGGCGAGCTTGCCGCGGCCGATATAGAGGCTGTCCTCCAGCCCGACGCGCACATTGCCGCCCATCATCGCCGCCTGGGTGCAGACCGGCATCTGCTGGCGTCCGGCGGCGAGCACCGACCAGACGTAATCCTTGCCGAACAGCTTGTCGGCGGTGTTCTTCATGAACAGCACATTGTCCCAGTCGCAGCCGATGCCGCCGAGGATGCCGAAGATGGTCTGCACGAAGAACGGCGGCTCGATCAGTTTTTTGTCGACGAAATAGGCGAGGTTGTACAGATGCCCGGTGTCGTAGCATTCATGCTCGAAGCGGGTGCCGCAGCCCTTGCCGAGCATTTCGAGGATGCGCGAGATGTCGCGGAAGGTGTTGCGGAAGATGAAATCGTCGGTGCCGCGCAGATACGGCTCCTCCCAATCGTGCTTCCAGTCCTTGTAGCGGTCGGCGAGGCCGAAGATGCCGAAATTCATCGAGCCCATGTTGAGCGAGCACATCTCGGGCTTGGCCAGCAGCGGCGCGGCCAGACGTTCCTCCACCGACATGTTGAGGCCGCCGCCGGTGGTGATGTTGAGCACCGCGTCGGTGGCCTGCTTGATGCGCGGCAGGAACTGCATGAACACCTTCGGGTCGGGTGTCGGCTTGCCGGTGTCGGGGTCGCGGGCGTGCAGATGCAGGATCGACGCACCGGCTTCGGATGCCGCGATCGCCTGGTCGGCGATCTGCGAGGGAGTGATCGGCAGCGCGTCCGACATGGTGGGCGTGTGAATGCTGCCGGTGATGGCGCAGGTGATGATGACCTTGTTGCTGGCCTTCATGTCGACTCTCCCTTGGTTCGCGCCGGGGCGGGCCGCGCTGCCACCGGACTGGATCGCGTGTCGCCCAACCTGCTGGCGGGACGACTGCACCATTAGTTGATACACGCAGCCGCCCGGGCCTGTCCATGCCGGCCCATGCGGGCTAGCGTATGGCGCAGCAATCTGAATAATCATCGTTCATCCACCCGTCGCGCGATCGGCGGGAGAATCGGGACGGGACCGGGGAGACAGGCGTGCCGCAGGCTTTTGCACCGGAACAGACCACGACACCATCCGCGCCGGGGGGTGCGGCGCCGCTGATCGCGTTCCACGATGTGTGCCTCACCATCGCCGGCAACGAGATTCTGCGCGACATCAGTTTCGAGATTTCGCGCGGCGAGTTTGTTTGCGTGGTCGGGCCCTCGGGCTGCGGCAAGACCACCACGCTGCGGCTGATCTCGGGGCTGATGCATCCAAGTTCCGGCCAGGTGACTTTCGAGGGCAGACCGGTGACCGGCCCGCGCCAGGACGTGGCGATCATGTTCCAGGATTACGGCCGCGCGCTGCTGCCGTGGCGGACCGCGGCGGGCAATGTGTCGCTGGCGCTCGAAAGCCTGGGCGTGCCGCGTTCGGAGCGCGCCGACCGCATCCAGGACCTGCTGGTCAAGGTGGGGCTGAAGGGACAGGACAAGCGCTTTCCCAATCAGCTTTCCGGCGGCATGCAGCAGCGGTTGCAGATCGCGCGGTGCCTCGCGCAGAATCCGTCGGTGCTGCTGATGGATGAGCCGTTCGGCGCGCTCGATGCGATGACGCGCCAGGCGTTGCAGGACGAGGTGCTGTCGATCGTGGCGGCCACCGGGGCGACGGTGTTTTTCGTCACCCACGATCTGGAGGAGGCGGTGTATCTGGGCGATCGGGTGATCGGGCTGTTGCCCCATCCCGGTCGGGTGGCCAAGACGGTGTCGGTCGATCTGCCGCGCCCGCGCGACCAGCTCAGCTCCCGCGAGACCCCGCAGTTTTTGCATCTGCGCCGCGAGTTGTTTGATTTCATCAAGGAAGCGGAAGCATGAAGGGCGCGCGCTGGCAGGGGCTGGTGTTTCCGCTTGGGCTGCTGCTGCTCGGCGAGGCGGCGTTTGCCTGGTCGCACATCCAGAGCGATTCGATCGCGGCACCCTCGGCGGCGTTGCTGGCCGGCTATGACGCGCTGACCGATGGCAGCATGTTGCAGGCCACCGGCGACACCATGTTCGCCGCCATCGCCGGGCTGTCGATCGGCGGCGGGGTGGGGCTGCTGCTTGGGCTGGTGCTGGGCACCGCGCCGGTGCTCGACCGGCTGATGGAATTCACCATCGAGGCGGTGCGCCCGATCCCGTCGGTGGCGCTGATCCCGGTGGCGCTGCTGGTCTATGGCTTTGGCTACCGCATGGAGATCGCGGTGGTCACGTTTTCCAGCACCTGGCCGGTGCTGATCATGACGCGCTCGGCGATCGCGGGGATCGAGCCGCGGCTGATCGAGGTGGCGCGCGCGCTGCGCTTCAATTTCGCGCAGCGCGTGTGGAAGATCGTGCTGCCGGCGGCGCTGCCGCGCATTTTCGTGGGCTTTCGCCTTGCCGCGGGCGTGGCGCTGATCGTTGCCGTCACCTGCGAGATCTCGGCCAACCCGATCGGGCTTGGCTATGGCATGATGATGGCCGAGCAGTCGCTGCATCCCGACCTGATGCTGGCGTTCCTGGTGTGGATCGGCGTGGTCGGCTGGTGCTGGAACTGGACCATGATCACCGCGCAGAAGCGGCTGTTCGGCCCGGCCGCGCTGGTGGAGCCGGCGCGATGACCGGCTGGCGCTGGTTCTGGCGGCTGGCCAGCTTCGTCGTTGGCGTGGGCTTCATCTATGGCTGGCAGATGATCGCGGATGCGAAGCTGATCTCGCCGGTGTTCCTGCCCGGACCCGACCGCGCCTGGGCGGCGCTGCTGCGCGGGTTTCACTCCGGCATCCTGGAGCCCAAGCTGGTCGGCACGGTGCAGCGCATGATCATCGGCTGGCTGCTCGCTTCGCTGCTGGGCATCGCGCTGGGCACCATGATCGGGGTGTCGCCGCGGGCGCGCAAAATCTTTGGTCCCACGCTGGAGTTTTTGCGTCCGCTGCCGTCCTCGGCGATCATTCCGCTGGCCATCGCGCTGTTCGGGCTGTCGGAGGGCATGGTGCTGGGGGTGATCGGGTTCGGCGCGCTGTGGCCGATGCTGCTGTCCACCGTGCACGGGTTCGGCGCGGTCGAGCCGCGGCTGTATGAGGTGTCGCGCGCGCTGGGCATGTCGAAATTGTCGGTGATCTGGAAGATCGCGCTGCCCAGCTCGATGCCCGACATTCTGGCCGGCATGCGCCTGGGCCTCACCGTGTCGCTGATCCTGGCGGTGGTGGGCGAGATGCTGACCGGGCGCGATGGGCTGGGCAACTGGATTTTGCTCGCCGCGCGGTCGTTTCGCGCGCCCGACCTGTATGCCGGGGTGATCCTGCTCGGGCTGCTGGGCTATGTCAGCGCGCAGGCGCTGGCCTGGGTCGAATCGCGGCTGCTGCGCTGGCGGGCGGTGGCACGCTGAACCAGCCGGTTCACACTGGCGCGGTTTCGTATTTGGCGATCTGCCAGTCCGCCGGTTCGGCCTGGGCATCGGCGTGCCATTCCGCGACCAGCGGGTGGGCGCGCACGGTCTGGCAATAGATTTCGGCGTCGGTCGGCAAATGCGGGGCGTAGGTGAGAAAGCGCGCGACGACGGGCGCGAACATCGCGTCCGCCAGGGTCATGGCGGTGCCGAACAGGAACGGGCCGCCGCCGCGCTGCATGGCGAGCTGCCACAGCGCGACGATGCGCGCGATGTCGGCGAGCGCGCCGGGCGTGCGGCCCGCGCCGGGGAAGCGCGCGCAGCAATTCATCGGCATGGCGACGCGCAGATCGCGAAACCCGCCGTGCATCTGCGCGCAAATCGTGCGGGCGAAGCTGCGCGCCATCGGCTGCGCGGGCCACAGTCCCGGCGCCAGCTCGGCGCAATATTCGCCGATCGCCAGGCTGTCCCAGATCGCGTTGCCTTCGTGCAGCAGATACGGCACCGTGCCGCTTGGTGACACCGCGCGCACCTGCGGCGAGGCGCCGGTGCCGTCGATGCGCAGCACCCGCACCTCGACATCGAGCCCGGCGAGGCGCACCGCCAGCCAGCCGCGCAGCGACCACGAGGAATAGCGGCGATTGCCGATGAACAGCACCCCGCTCATGGCGCGCCCCGGAAGCGTTCGACGGCGCCGACCAGCGCGCGGCGCACGCCGGGTTCCAGCGCCGAATGCCCGGCGTCGGGGATCAGCGTGAGGCGCGCGCCGTGCCAGGCGGCGGCGAGATCAAAAGCGGTGGCGGGCGGGCAGATCATGTCGTAGCGGCCCTGCACGATCTCGGCCGGCACGCTGGCCAGCCGGTCCATGTGGGCGAGCAGCCCGCCGGGCGGCAGGAACAGATCATGCTGGAAATAATGCGCCTCGATGCGGGCGAGGCCAAGCGCGGTGCGGTCCTGCGCGAAGCTTGCCACCGTTTCGGGGCTGGGCAGCAGGGTGGAGCAGGAGCCTTCATAGGCCGACCAGGCGCGGGCGGCGGCCATGTGGATCGCCGGGTCGGGGTCGGTCAGCCGGCGCAGATAGCCGGCGAGCAGGTCGGCGCGTTCGGCGGGCGGCAGGTGGCCGGCGAAGGCGGCGTGGGCGTCGGGGAAGACGCGGGCGAGGCCGTGCATGAACCAGTCGACCTCGACGGGGCGGCCGAGGAACACGCCGCGCAGCACGCAGCCGACCACCCGTTCGGGGTGGGCCTGGGCATAGGCGATGGCCAGGGTGGAGCCCCAACTGCCGCCGAACAGCAGCCAGCGCTCGATGCCCAGATGCCGGCGCAGCCGCTCGATATCCTCGACCAGATGGGCGGTGGTGTTGTCGACCAGGCTGCCCAGCGGGCGGGAGCGGCCGGCGCCGCGCTGGTCGAAAATGACCACCCGCCAGTGTCCGGGGTCGAAAAACCGGCGATGCACCGCGCCCGCGCCCGCGCCCGGTCCGCCATGCAGGAACAGCGCGGGGTGGCCGCGCGGGTTGCCCACCTGCTCCCAGTACATCACATGTTCGCCCGACAGCGGCAGATAGCCGGTCTCGAACGGGCCGATATCAGGGTAGAGATCACCACGTGGCATGGACCATATTTAGGGCACGGATCGGGGTTTCGACCAGAGTCGGACTTGCGAAGCGGCCCCGAGGTGGTCGAATGAACGGATCGTCGCCCGAACCCGGGCGGGCAGGAGGGTGGCAGAATGTCCGGCACGGCGGCACGACGCCGATTCATCTCCCCGGCCACGCTGGCCTTGGTGCGCCGTCGCGCCGGGGTGATGCTGGGCGTGGCGCTGGCGCTGGCCGGCGCCTACGTGGTGCTGGCGCTGATCGGCTATGACCCGTCGGACCCCTCGTTCAACACCGCCACCGCCGAGCCCACCCATAACCCGGCCGGGCCGCCGGGGGCGACGATCGCGGATTTGCTGTTGCAGGGTTTTGGCGTTGCCGGCGTGCTGCCGGCCGCCGCCCTGCTGGCCTGGGGCGTGCGGGCGGCGACGCG
>DAHWBL010000045.1 GCA_027323595.1 Acetobacteraceae bacterium
CTGCATCTTCAGGCCGCCGCCGAGGCGCTGGTGTTCGCCGCGCGCGCCGGCGCCGACCCCGCGCGGGTGCGCGAGGCGCTGCTCGGCGGCTTCGCTGCATCGCGGGTGCTGGAGGTGCACGGAAAGCGGATGCTCGATGGCGCCTTCACTCCCGGCTTTCGGGTCGCGCTGCACCAGAAAGACCTCGATCTCGCGCTCGCCACCGGCCGGGCGCTGGGCATCCCGCTGCCCGGCACGGCGATCGCGCAGCAGGCCTTCGCCGCCACGGTGGCGCTGGGCGGCGGCGGGCAGGACCATGCGGCGCTGGTGCGCGGGGTGGCCGCGGCGGCGGGGGTGGAGCCGGGGACGCTGATGTCAAAAAAGATGACATAACTAAATTACTACGAATTATGCCTGTAAATCCCAACAATCGCGCATGACCCTTGCTCGCGGGCAAAATCCTAAATAAGGTGGCGTTGTCACGTTCCTGAGACAGGGCCGGCCGCCCGCCGACCCGCAACGCCAGGTGGTTCCGCGATGCGCTTCAACGAAATCGGCCAGCAACTCCGCGCCTACCGGCTCGAATCCGGCCTGCGCGCCGAGGAAATCGCCGCCCGACTCGGGGTCTCCCGCGCCGCCCTTTATCGATATGAAAAAGGCGAGGTGATCAAGCTCGACACCGTCAACCGCCTCGCCGAGCTGCTGAAAATCTCGCCTCTGTCCCTGCTGGGCATCGGCGTCGAATATTACACCCGCCCGGTCGGCTATTTCGAACGCCTGCGCCAGCTGGAGGAAACCGCCGAGCGCATCCTGCAATGCACCGGCCCGATCTGCTACCTCACCACCACCGACTCCTATGACCGCGCCGTCGCCGCCGCCTGCGACGAAATGGTCACCGCCGCGCAGACCGACCGTCCGGCGCTGCGCTCGCAGATCGACCAGTTGCTCGGCATCATGGCCGCGCGCAAAAAAATGTACGCCGCCCGGCGGCAGAACATCATCGCGCTCGTCACCCTCTCCAGCCTGCGCCGCTTCCTCGAACTCGGCGTCGCCGGCGCCCTGCCGGTCTCGGACCGCGCCCGCGCGCTCGGCCGCGCCGCCGCCCGCACCGAGGTCGGCGCCATCGCCACCAATCTCGAAACCGAGCCGATGGGCGTGCAGTTCGGTATCCTGCCGGACGCCGAACCCTCCGGCCAGTTCACCATCCTGCGCACCCGCGACCACGCCTCGGCCGCCATCAACCCGTTCCAGCCGGACGGCCATCCGGCCTCCCCGCTCGGCGTCGCCATGGTCACCGGCGCCGACGAAGCCATCACCGCCCACCAGCGCGCCGCCGAAGCCGCCTGGCGCGTCGCCATCAAGGGCCCCACCGCGGCCGAGCGGGTGCGCGCCCTGCTGGACGAAACACCGCCCGCCGCCGGCTGAACCGCGCCAACCCGCGCGCGGTTTCGCTGCGGCTGAAACCGCTCTAGAAAAGGCGCATGCAGGCTCCCGCGCCCCTCGACACCACATCCGACCCACCCATCCCGGACTGGCCTGGCCTGGTCATCGACCAGCAAACGACCGTCTGGCGCGGCCGCTTTCCGCTGCAAACCGTGCGGTTCCGCTATCGCCGTTTCGACGGCACCACCTCCGGCCCGCTCACCTGGGAGCTGTGGCGACGCGGCCGCGCCGCCGCCATGCTGCCCTACGACCCGGTCACCGACCAGCTCGTGCTGCTCCAGCAATTCCGCCTGCCCGCGCGCGCCGCCGGGCTCGACCCGGTGCTGATCGAGGTGCCAGCCGGGCTGTGCGAGCCGGGCGAAAGCGAGGCCGACACGATCAGCCGCGAATCGGTGGAGGAAATCGGCTTCGCCGCCAGCGCCATGCTGCCGATCGGCCGCTTCCTGCTCACCCCTGGCGGTTGCGACGAAACCATCGCGCTGTTCGCCGGCCGCGTCAGCCTGCCGCCGCCCGATGGCGCGCCGCCCGATGACGCGCCACCCGACGCGCCGGCCGGCGGACGGGTGATCGGCCATGCCGGGCTTGCCGCCGAGCAGGAGGATATCCGCGTCAGCATCCACCCCGCCACCGCCGCCATCGAGGCCGCCGCCGCCGGCGCGTTCGCGAATTCCGTCGCCACCATCGCGCTGCTCTGGCTCGGGCTGCGGCGTGACTGGCTGCGCGCCCAATGGCTCACCCCCGCTTCCGCCCTTCCGCAAGGACCCCAACGATGATCGATCTGCCCACCCCGCTGGTCACCACCGCCTGGCTCGCCGCCAATCTCGGCAGGCCCGGCCTCAAAATTTTCGATGCCAGCTATTACCTCCCGGCGGAGAAGCGCGACGCGGAGGCGGAATTCGCCGCCGCCCACATCCCAGGCGCTCATCGTTTCGACATCGACGCAATCTCCGACCCCGACACCGACCTGCCGCACATGGTGCCCTCGCCGTTCCGCTTCGAAAAACTGGTCGGCGCGCTGGGCATCGGCAATGATGACGCCGTGGTCTTCTACGATCAGAAGGGCGTGTTCTCCGCCCCGCGCGGCTGGTGGCTGATGCAGTTGTTCGGCCACACCCGCGCCGCGGTGCTCGATGGCGGCCTGCCGCACTGGCGCGCCGAGGGCCACCCGACCGAATCCGGCACGCCCCGCCCCCCCACGCCGGCCCGCTTCACCGCCCGCTTCCGCCCCGCCCTGCTGCGCGGCATCGGCGACCTGCGCGCCAACCTTGATGATCCCTGCGAACAGGTTCTGGACGCCCGCGCCGCCGACCGCTTCCACGCCCGCGCGCCCGAGCCGCGTCCTGGTCTGCGCGGCGGCCACATTCCCGGCGCGAGCAACCTGCCCTTCAACGAGCTGCTCGACGGCACCAGGCTGCTGCCGCCCGCACAGTTGCGCGCGCGCTTCGCAGCCGCCGGCATCGATGGCTCGTGCAAGGTCGTCACCAGCTGCGGCAGCGGCGTGTCGGCCGCGGTGCTCACCATCGCCATGGTCGCCGCCGGGCTGCCGATGGGCGCGCTCTATGACGGCTCCTGGACCGAATGGGGCTTCGCCACCGACCTGCCGGCGGCAAGCTGATCATGCGCAACTCCACCGACCGGCTCGCCACCATGCTCTCGCACCTCGCCCGCCCGGCGCAGGACGCGCGCTGCTTCGTCAACCCGCCGCTCACCCGCGGCTCCACCGTGCTCTATCCCGACATGGCCGAGCGTCGCGCCGCCGGCAAACAGCGCCTGGAGCAGGCACTGATCTACGGCACCATGGGCAATCCCACCCATTTCGCGCTGGAAAATCTCGTCGCCGCGATCGAGGGCGGCAGCCGCTGCCAGATCGTCTCCACCGGTCTCGCCGCGGTCACCCTGCCGCTGCTCGCCTTCCTCAAATCCGGCGACCACATGCTGATGCCCGACAGCGTCTATGGCCCGGCCCGCGGCTTCGCCGAGGGCATGCTGAAAAAGCTCGGCATCACCACGAGCTTTTACGACCCGGCAATCACCGCCGCCGGCCTCGCCGCCCTGATGCGGCCGCAAACCAGCGTGGTCTACACCGAAAGCCCCGGCAGCCACACCTTCGAGATGCAGGACATCCCCGCGCTCGCCGAGGTGGCGCACGCGCATGGCGCCAAGGTGATGCTGGACAACACCTGGGGCATCCATTTCTTCCAGCCGTTCGAGCACGGCGTCGATATCTCGATCCAGGCGCTCACCAAATATGTCGGCGGGCACAGCGACATTCTGCTCGGTGCGGTCACCGTCAATGACGACGCGGATTGGGAGGTGCTGCGCACCGCCGCCGGCACGCTCGGCCAATATGCCTCGCCGGACGATTGCTGGCTGGCATTGCGCGGCGCGCGCACGCTCGCGGTCCGGCTGGAACATCAGATGCGCGCGGGCATCGAGGTGGCGCAATGGCTCGCCGGCCGCCCCGAGGTGCTGAGCGTGCTGCATCCCGCCCTGCCCGGCGCGCCTGGCCACGACCTCTGGGCGCGCGATTTCTCCGGCGCGTGCAGCCTGTTCGGCGTGGTGTTCCAGCCGCGCTACAGCGTCGAGGCATCCCACCGCTTCGCCGAGGCGCTCACCCTGTTCGGGATCGGCGCCTCCTGGGGCGGCTATGAAAGTCTGGTGCTGCCCACAACAGGTTTCATCACCCGAACCGCCGGCACCGGCGATTTCGGCGGCCCCACCGTGCGCCTGCATGTCGGGCTCGAAAACCCCGCGGACCTGATCGCGGACCTCCAAGCCGGCCTCGCCGCGCTGGCCGCGCCATGAGCGCCGCCCTGCTCGATGCCGTCCGCTTCGACGCCGCCGGCCTCGTGCCGGTCATCGCCCAGCAGCATGACAGCGGCGAGGTGCTGATGCTCGCCTGGATGAACCGCGAGGCGCTCGAACACACGCTCGCCACCGGCCAGGCCGTCTATTTCAGCCGCAGCCGGGCCAAACTCTGGCGCAAGGGCGAAAGCTCCGGCCAGACCCAGCGCGTCATCGATCTGCGGCTCGATTGCGACGGCGACTGCCTGCTGCTGCTGGTGGACCAGCAGGGGGTCGCCTGCCACACCGGCCGACACAACTGCTTCTTTCGCGCCGAACGCGACGGCGCGCTCGTCGAAATCGCCGCCCCGCTCGTCGATCCGGCGAAACTCTATGGAGAGACCAGATGATCGACCCAGATGACCAGATCCCGGTGACCCTGCTCACCGGCTTTCTCGGCGCCGGCAAGACCACCCTGCTCAACAATCTTCTCAAGCAGCCGGAGATGGCCAACACCGCTGTCCTGATCAACGAATTCGGCGAGATCGGGCTTGATCACCTGCTCGTCGAGACGCTCGACGAGAACACCGTCCTGCTCGCCTCGGGCTGTCTGTGCTGCACCGTGCGCGGCGACCTCGTCGAGGCGCTGGGCCGGCTGCGCCCGCGCAAGCCCGCCCGCGTGCTGATCGAGACCACCGGGCTCGCCGACCCGGTGCCGATCATCCAGACCCTGCTCGGCGACCCGTTCGTCGCGATGTGCTACCGGATGGACGGCATCGTCACCGTGCTCGATGCGGTGCATGGAAACACCGAACTCGACCAGCAGCCCGAAGCCGTGCGCCAGCTCGCCGTCGCCGACCGCATCGTGCTCAGCAAGACCGACCTGATCGACCCCGCTTCCCTGATCGAGCGCATCGCATCCATCAATCCCGGCGCCGAACTGATCGCCGCGGTGCGCGGTGACGTTCCTGCCTCGAAATTATTGAATCTCGGCCTGTTCGCCCCGGAAGGCAAAATCCCCGACGTCGCCGCCTGGCTGCACGCCGAGGCCTACGAGCCACCGCACACCCACCACGATCATCATCACGATCACCACGACCACGATCACGATCACGGGGCACTCGACCGCAACCGCCATGACGACAAGATCCACGCCTTTAGCCTCAGCTTCGAGGCGCCCCTGCATTGGGACGGCGTCGGCCGCTTCCTTGAAATCCTGATCGCGACCCACGGCGAAAGCCTGTTGCGGGTCAAGGGAATTCTGGATCTCGAAGGTCTGGAA
>DAHWBL010000054.1 GCA_027323595.1 Acetobacteraceae bacterium
GGCTGCCAACCGAGAGCGCGATCTGCGCGGAGTTCGGCGCCAGCCGCCACACCGTCCGCGAGGCGCTGCGCGCGCTCGTCCAGCTCGGCATGGTCGCGCGTCGCCAAGGCTCGGGCTCGATGGTCCTCGCACCAGCCGCCCGTACCGCATACACCCAAACAATCCAGTCCTTATCAGAGCTTTTTCTGTTCGCCATGGAGGCGCATTTCGCCGTGCAGTCGATGCGCATGGTGGTGCCCACACGCCAGGTGCATGCCGGACTTGGCGTCGGCGCCGAGGCGAGCGGGGCCAAATGGCTGCTGGTCACAGGGCTGCGCAGCGTCACGCCAGGCGGCCGCCCGATCTGCTGGACCCATTCCTACATCAACCCGCGCCTCGCCTGGATCGGTCCCGTATTACGCCACTGCTTCGGCCTCTTTTATGCCCACCTCGAACAACGCAGCGGCGAGCCCATCACCGAGGTCTCCCAGGAAATATCAGCCGAATTGATGACCAGAGAAATCGCCGCCGCACTCGGCCATCAGCCGGCAGACCCCTCCTTGCGGGTCCTGCGCCGCTACCTGGGCGAACATGAGATGATGATCGCCTCGTTCAACTGGCACCCCGCCGACAGCTTCCGATACCGCATGCACCTCAAACGCGCCGATACCGCCCGCGCGCGATAAAAACAGCGTCGCTCTGGACAAGCCGCCCATCCGCCGTCAATCCTGTCCGCCAGAAGAAAAGCGTGCGGGAGGCACCAGACATGTCCAGGCTGAAGCTGACACTGGCCACGGCGGAATACGACCACATCGCCGACCTCAGCCACGGCATCGTGCAGCCCGAAGGCATTGATCTGACCTGCCTGCGGCTGCAACTGGAAGATATCTTCTTCCGCTTCATCAATTTCCGCGAGTTCGATATTTCGGAAATGTCGATGGGAAAATACGCCGCATTGACCAGCCAGCGGGACCCGCGTTTCTCCGCGATCCCCGTCTTCCCCTCACGCATTTTCCGGCATTCCTCGATCTATGTCCGCAGCGACGCGAAAATCGACTCCCCCGCGGACCTCGCCGGGCGGCGGGTCGGCGTCCCGGAATGGGCGCAAACCGCGGCAATCTATTCGCGCGGTGCCCTGGTTCACCAATACGGGGTCGATCTCGCCTCGATCCATTGGGTCCAGGCCGGGGTAAACCAGGCTGGCCGGGCCGAGAAGGTGCGGCTGCATCTGCCCAACGGCGTGCAGGTCGCGCGTCCCACCGACCGCAGCCTCGACGCCATGCTGCTCGCCGGTGATCTGGACGCCATTTTGACCGCGCACCCGCCCGACAGCCACGATCGCGCCGACCCGCGCATCCGCCGCCTGTTCGAGGATTTCATCCCGGTGGAGCTGGATTATTATCGGCAGACCGGAATTTTCCCGATCATGCACGTCATCGCACTGAAGCGCGAAATTCTCGACGAACACCCCTGGGTCGCGACAAACCTGCTCCGCGCATTCGAGCAAGCCAAGGCGAACTCGGTGGCGCGCATGCTGGAGGTCACGGCACCACGCGTGCCGATCCCGTGGTGCTACGAGCGCACACGCGAAGCACAGAAAATATTCGGGACCGATCATTGGCCATACGGCATCGAGGCGAATCACGTGACCCTTGATGCATTCCTCCAATACGCCCACGAGCAGGGCGTATGCGAACGCCGCCTCGCACCCGAGGATTTGTTCCCACCCCAACTGCACAAAAGCTTCAGGGTGTAGGTCGAAGCTCAAAATGAGAATGTTCGCCCGCGCCCCGCTCGCTGTCGCCCCGCTCGCGGTCGCCTCGGTCGCTGTCGCGCTGCTCGCCGGCGCCGCCGCCCGCGGCGAGGACCTGCATGTCTGGAAACACGGCATCATCGAGATGAAAAGCGATGCCGGCCTCGTCGTCATGCCGCTGCAAAATCAATTCACCGCCCCCTACGGACTGTCGATCGACATCGTCAATGTCCAGTCCGACCAGGTCGGCCTGAAAGCGCTGATCGCCGGCCAGCTCGACAGCTACGAAGGCGCACCGAACTCGGCCATCGTCGCTGCCGGTCGCGGTGCCGGCGTCAAGATCGTCGGCTGTGCCTGGCCCCTTCTTGTGCAAGGGATTTTCGTGCGCAACGATGTTCGCGACATCGCCGACCTGCGCGGCCGCAACGTCGCGATCTCCGCACCAGGCTCCATGCCTGATCTCGTGATGCGCGCGGCCCTTAAGCAATCCGGCACACCGCCCTCCGAAGTCACCTTCGCATCGCTTGGATCCGACGCGGATCGCTTCAAGAGCCTCGTCGCCGGCATCGTCTCCGGCGCTGTCGTTTCAAGCGAATTCTCCACCCTCGCACCACCCGGCATTCGAATGATCAAACGTCTGAGCGAGGTCTACCCGCAATTCCTGCGCGGATGCATCGTCACCTCCGACAAACAACTCGCCACCCGCCACGACGACGTCGTCGGTCTGGTCGCCGCGGAAATCACCGGCCTGCATTATGCACTCGCCCATCGCGACGAGACCATCGCCCTCACCAAACGTCTGACCAAGGCAGCCGATGATGATCCCCGCGCGGCCTTCGTGTTCGATCAGGCGACCAGCCAGCACCAGATCGATCCGGACATGAACCTGCCGATCGACAAGATCGAATGGATGCAAGATCTTCTCGTCCAGGTCGGCAATGTCACCAGGCCCGTGCCGGCCGATCGCCTCGTGGATTCAGCCATCCGTCCCGCGGCCCTCAGCCTCGCCAGGCCGTAGCGCTGCCGCGGGGGTTATTAGCCAATATCGGGCGGCCCCGCCCCCACCAACGAAGCGGCCGCACCCAACTCAGCCCATGTCACCCGGTCCACGGCGATGCCCGCCACCGCGCGCTCGGCCATCGCGCGACGCTCCGGGTCGCCGGCAATCATCACGCCGCTGCTGTCAGGCCCGCTTGGCGCGGATTTCACCCAGTCGATAACCGCCTCAGCCTCGGCGCGAATATCATCGAGCGCGCCGAACCGTGCCGGGTCCAAAACAATCCCCAACATCCCATTGCGGATGGCCGGCTTTCCCAACACCGCCTCGCGAATCACACCAGAGCCGGTCAACGCGCCGGCCAGCAACTCACACGCCAACGCAAGACCCGACGCCTTATATCCGCCAAACGACAACATCGAACTGTCGCGATCCTCGAAAAACACCGCCGGATCGGTGGTGGCCATGCCCTGCCCATCGATGAGCATTCCCGGCGGCAGGGACTTGCCCTGATGACGCGCGACACGGATCTTGCCCGCCGCCAGACCGGTGGTGGCGAAATCGAGCAACACCGGGCCATCCGCGCCGGCCGCCGGAAAACCGATACAAATCGGATTTGTTCCATACCGTCCGCGCCGCCCGCCGAACGGCGCCGAACGCGCCGACGGCGTGATGACGTTCACGAAGCCAATAAACACCATGCCCGCCGCAAGCGCCTGCTCCGCATAGGCACCGACTCGGCCGACATGATGGGTCTGCCGCAATCCGAATATTCCCAAACCATGTTCGTCCGCCCGGGCGATCGCAACTTCGGTGGCCTCGCTGGCGATGACCTGGCCATAGCCCATATTGCCATCGAAAATCGCAATCGGCCCGCTATCCTGCACCAACGTCGCATGCTGGTTCGCCCGCAACGCGCCAACCCGAACATTGTTCACATAGGCAGGGATCATACCCACGCCATGGCTGTCATGGCCACGCAGATTGGCACCTACCAGATGCTCGGCGACGATGCGCGCCTCGGCATCGATGCTGCCAGCACCAGAAATGATGCACGCCGCGTATCGTCGCAGCTCCTCGGCTGAGATCACGACGTCAGTCATCGACTCACCATCCACCCCATAAAATTCCACGGTCAATATCGCGGCACAGACCCACATATTCGACCGTCGTTCGCCGTCTGGATCATCCTGCCTGACGCCGGCGCAGGCGCCAACACGCGATCATGATCCGCGGCAAAAAAGCCGCCCCGCCAGACGCGCCCCCTCTCATTGATTTGGATCAACGTCGATGCCCGGCGAGGAGAATAATCGGTGGCGGCGCGACGCCACCCGTCCTATAGATGATCACAGGTTAGAGCCGCGAAAATCCGGGAACCCGGAACCGAAAAAAGCCGCTTCATCCAAAGAAGCACGGCGTGGACAGGAGGATAGATGTCTGACATCGGAATGATGCCGGTCGATTGGGAAGCCCGCTTCGACCCCCAGCGCATGCTGCGCGAGCGTTTGCAGCGGGCCAAGGACGCGCTGGCCGCCTCCAACGTCGATATGCTGTTCGTCTTCCGCACAGAAGACGCGCGCTATCTCACCGGCTATCGCCACCATCTCGGCCCCGCCTTCATTCTTGGCAACGCCGTGGTGGTCCTGGCCAAGGGCCGCGATCCGATTTTGTGGACCATGGATTTCGAACATTGTCGGCTGCGCATGCCATGGCTGACCGGTGACCAGATTCAGCCCCGGGCAAATTTCCGTGAGCCCGCGGCGATGCGCAAATGGGCGCAACAGGTCGAACATCTGGTTGGCTCGCTGGATGGCAAGCGGGTCGGCATCGATATCTGGGACATCAATCTCGAGGCCGCTCTGCGCGAGACTTTCCCAAAAACCGAATTTGTCGATGGCTATCAAAGCGTCCTGATGCGAGCGAAGGAAATCAAGACCCAGGACGAAATCGCCTGCCTGAAGATCGCCAACGTCATGACCGAGGCGGCCATCGACAAGGCGATCGAATTTCTCCGCCCCGGCGTGAAGGAATGCGAGGTTCTCGCTGTCGCATGGCACACCATGACCGCGCTTGGCAGCGAATGGACGCAATGCTCCAACATCATCTGCTCAGGCCCCTACACCGCTCCGTATCGGCGCTTCACCTCTGATCGGATCATCCGCAACGGCGATCTGGTGATCATGGACATCGGCGCCGGCTACAACGGATATTGGGGCGATCTCACCCGAACCTGGATCTGCGGCAACGTCAAGCCGACCAAGGAAATGCGGGAAATCCATCAGAATTGCTACAATGCCCTGTTCAACGCGGCGACCAAAATCCGCCCAGGCGCCACCAACGCCGAAGTGTTCGCCGCGGCCGACCCCTATGTGCTCGACAGCCTGGGGCATGGCTCGGGGGTGAATCCGTGGGAGGCGCCGGCGTTCAGCCCATATTCGAAGGATTCGCCGGTGGTGTTGAAGGAGAACATGGCGTTCAACCTCGAACCCTATGCCGGGGTGCCAGGCATCGGCGGCGTGCGACTGGAAAATGATCACATCGTCACCCGCAACGGCGTGGACATCTACACCACCTACCCGTTCGACGAACGGCTGGTGATCGATGTGCATCCCCTCGATGCCACCACCGGACGAACCCGCTGATCTCGCAACAGGGATGGCAATCGCCATGATGCCACAAGGCGACATTGCGGTGCTCCCGACGTTCAGCCTCGCCGGGAGGCTGGTCGTGGTCACCGGCGCCAGTCAGGGGCTCGGCCTGCTATTCGCGCAATCCTGCGCGCGCGCCGGCGCCCACGTGCTGCTGTCCAGCCGACGCGAGGACAAGCTGCGCGAGGCGGCGGCAGGCATCATCGCCGCGGGTGGTCGTGCAGACATCCGCGTCAGCGACATCACCAGCCTCGCCCAGATCAAAGAGCTTGCCGATCACGCCGGCATGATCGCCGATCGTGACGGGCTGCATCTGGTCGCGGTCAATAACGCGGGGATCGCCTTCACCAAGCCCGCATTCGAAGTAAACGAGGAAGATTTCGATCGCGTCATCGACGTGCATCTCAAGGGAACCTTCTTTGCCTGCCAGCAGTTGGGCCAACTCATGGCCACGCGCGGCTACGGCAAAATCATCAATCTGTCCTCGACCTGGTCGGCCGGCTCCGACACCGGAAAAAGCATCTACTGTGCCGCCAAGGCCGGCATCTCGCACCTCACATCCGCGCTTGCTGTCGAGTGGGCACCACTTGGCGTGCGGGTGTGCGCGCTGGCACCAACCACAACCCTCACCGATGCGACTCAGCGCTCGCTCGATGCCAGCCCCGAGCGCGCGGCGCGACTGCTCGCGCGCATCCCGCTCGGCCGCTACTCGGTCCCCGAAGACCTGATCGGCGCTTTGGTGTTCCTGGCTGGCGCAACCTCGGATTTTATCACCGGACAGACGCTGTTCGTCGATGGCGGGTGGACCGCCCGCTGAACCCGGCAGCCCAACGTCGGTATACCAAACGAATAAACGGCAGGGCGCCAAGCCCGTCCCCAGGGAGTGAGAAAAATGAAACGTCAAATCAGAGTCGTGTTGCTGGCGGTATGTCAGTTGGTGCCCCTGATCTGGGCATCCTCGGTGATGGCAAAAGTCGAATGTCCGTTGCGCATCGGCTTCGTTCGCCCCGAAAGCGGCGGCGGCGCGTCGTTCGGGCACTCGCTGGAAGAAGGGCTGAACATGGCCCTCAAGGAAATCAACACGAGCGGCGGCATCGCCGGCTGCGAGGTGAAGCTGGTGGCCTATGACAGCCAGTCCATTCCCTCCAACGCCGCGGTGCTCGCACGCCGCTTGATCTATCAGGACAAGGTACCGCTGATCATCGGCTCCTCACCAAGCCCCGAAGTGGTGGCGATGATGGAGATCACCGAAAATGCAGGGGTGCCGCTATATGTTCCAAGCGCGGCCTCCGTCGCCATCACCAACCAGGGCTTCAAATGGGTGTGGCGGCAAAGCGTCATCGATGTCAGCGTGGCGAAACTTCTCGCCGACACCATCGTCACCGACAAGCATTGGAAGCGCGTCGGCATGATCTATGAAAACACCGACTACGCGAAGCCGGTGATCACCAAGGTAATGGCCCCGCAACTCACCGCCAAGGGTGTCACGGTCGTGGCATCCGAAGCGTTCAATCCCGGCGACACCGACCTGTCGGGCCAATTGCTGCGCATCAAGGACGCCGGAGTTGATGGCCTGGTCTATTGGGGACATGAAGAAGAGGCCGCCATCCTCACCACCGAGAACCACGAATTGAAAGTGGATCTGCCGATCGCCGCCAATACCGGCGTGGTGTATCCAGGCTATCTCAATCTTCTGTCCGATAAAGTCCAGGCGGCGACGCAATTATTCGCGGCGATCCCGTTCGTATGGACCGGCGGCAACGACCGACAGCGCGCCTGGGTGCAGCAGTTCAAGACAATCTATGGCATCAACCCCGATGTCACCTCGATGGATGGCTATGACTCCGGCTATTTCCTCAAGGCAGCCATCACCGCGGCCGGCAGCATGGAACCCGACGCATTGCGCGCCGCCATCTCCGCCACCGTGTATGACGGCGTCGGTGGCAAGATTTTCTACGACAAGACCGGCCAGGCGGCCCGCGCGCTGAACGTCGTGGAACTGACCCCCAAGGACGGTCCGGGCTTTCGCATCCTCAAATCCGTTCCCGCCGGCCAATACTGACCATCGCCCGGCAGGCCGACCAAACCGTGGGAACGGCACTCCAATATCTGATACAGGGCACCGTGATGGGCGCCATCTACGGGCTGATGGCGCTCGGCTTTTCCTTGCAATATTCAGCCATGCGGCTGGTGAATTTCGCCCACGGCGAAAGCTTCATGCTCGGCGCGGTGGTCGGGCTTTCCCTGACCACCAGCGGTGCGATGAGCTTCCTGCCGGCGTTTGTGCTGAGCGTGCTCATCATGGCCGCGGTTGGCGCAGCGATCGAACGTTTTTTGATCCGCCCGCTTTATGGTTCGTCGTCACTCAATATTTTCATCGCCACTATCGGCATATCCCTCGTGCTGCGACAACTCGCGATGCTGCTCTTCGGCGCCGACGCCAAGCCATTTCCGACCGGCTTTGGCAACCCGATCCTGTCGGTGGGGCCTGCGACAATCAGCATGCAGCAGCTCGGCAGTCTGGCATCCGCCATCGTGCTCATGGTCGCCTTGCAGGTGACGCTGCGCCGCAGCCGGCTCGGGATCGCGATGCGCGCCGTGGCACAGGACGAAGCCACCGCCGCGTTGATGGGAATTGACTGCCTTCGCATGAAATCGGTCGCCTACGCGCTTTCCACGGCACTCGGCGCGGCCTCGGGAATTCTCTTCGGGTCGCTGACGTTCGTGGTCTTCGACATGGGACTTTTGATGGGAATCAAGGGCTTCACCGCCGCGGTTCTGGGCGGGCTGGGCAGCATGCCAGGTGCGATCCTTGGCGGATTTCTGGTCGGGCTGATCGAGCAATTCGCCGGCGGCTATCTATCGTCGCTCTATCGCGACGCGATCTCGCTATCGGTCCTTGTGGCCGTCATGGTGGTGCTGCCGCGTGGCCTGGTGGGGCGGCGCGGATCGGTGTGGGGGAAGGTCTGACAATGACACCGCACCCCCCGCGATGGCCACGCATGGCGGGCGTCGCGATCGTGCTCGGTCTTGCGCTGGCACTGCCCGCCAGCGGCATCTTCGACAAATACGGCATGTATCTGCTGACGCTCGTGGTCATCTACGCCATCGCCGCCACCGGTTTGACATTGTTCATGGGCTACGCTGGTCAGTTGTCACTCGGCCAGGCCGCGTTTTACGGCCTGGGTGCCTATGCGGCCGCCGACCTGACCAAGGCTGGGTATCCGTTTCTTCTGGCGCTGCTCGCCGCGGTCGCCATCACCGGCGGACTTGGCGGGCTCATCGGTGTGGTGGTGCTGCGTCTGCGCGGATTCTATCTGGCGGTCGTCACCCTTGCGCTTGGATTGATCGCTTTCCAGCTCTTCAAAAACCTCGACGAGGTGACCGGCGGTGTGTCCGGCCTGGGTCGTATCCCCATGCCCTCTCTCGCCGGTTGGGCGCTTGCTACGCCAACGCTGTATTACTATTTCACCCTTGCCGTTCTGCTGATCGTGCTGGTGCTCTCGGCGCAACTCGTCGGCTCGCCAACCGGGCGGGCGATGCGCGCGATCGCCGCCAACGAACTGGCGGCGCAATCGGTGGGCGTGAACGCGCACGCCATCAAGACGGCAATTTTCGCGCTCGCCGCCGGCTATGCCGGTCTTGCAGGTGGAATCTACGCTCATCTGGCGCGCTTCATCACGCCCGACGATTTCAGCCTCGTTCTTTCCATCCAGATTCTGACCATGGCCATCGTCGGCGGCATCAGCAGCGTGCTCGGCGGCATGGTCGGCGCGGTGGTGGTGACGATGGCGGTCGAGCAGCTTCGCGCCTGGCCGGAGATGCAGCCGCTGCTCTATGGCGCGGTTCTGGTGTTGCTTGTGCGCTTCATGCCCGCCGGCGTGATGGGCGCCACGTCCGCGATCCTCGCGCGGCGCCGGCCGCCACCCCACACGCAGGGGCCGTGATGGCCCTGCTCGAACTTCGCGGCGTGACCAAAACATTTTCAGGTGTCGTCGCGGTGAACGCGGTTGACGCCACACTGGAAGCCGGCGAAATCCTCGGTGTCATCGGCCCCAACGGTGCCGGCAAGACGACCTTGTTCAACCTCATCTCCGGGTTCGACCGACCACAGAGCGGTCACATCCTGCTTGGCGGACACGACATCACCGGCCTGCCGATGGTTCAGGTCGCGCGGCGCGGTCTGGTACGGACGTTTCAACGCAGCCTTCCGTTCGAGTCGATGAGCGTGCTGGAAAATGTGCTGGTCGCCGGCTACGCCTTCGAGGCCTCCGGCCCGCGTCATTTCGCCCGGCGCTGGCTTGGCATCAACAACGATGAATCCACATCACGCGCCCAGGCACACGAACTTCTGGAACTGGCCGGGCTTGGCGCACGCGCCAACAGCATGGCCGGCGCGTTGCCACAGGGCGACCGACGACGACTGGAGATCGCCCGCGCTCTGATGTGTCGACCGCGTATCCTCCTGGTGGATGAGCCGGCGGCGGGGCTGTATGGCCAGGAGGTCGAGATGCTGACCGCGCTGCTGAAGCGGCTGCGCGCGCAGGGCCAGGCGGTGGTCATCATCGAGCATGATCTGGCAATGATCATGGGCATGTGCGACCGCATCATCGTGCTTGATCACGGCGTCAAGATCGCCGAAGGCGCCCCGGCGGAGATCCAGCACAACGAGGCGGTAATCGCAGCCTATATCGGAAGGGCCAAGGAAAATGCTTGAGGTTTCCGGTCTGTCCGTCGCCTATGGTCGCATCCGCGCGCTCGATGGCATTGATTTCCACGTCGGCCTGGGCGAATGCGTCGCGCTGCTGGGCAGCAACGGCGCCGGCAAGACCACCAGCCTGCGAACCATCTCGGGCCTGCTGAGGCCGCTCGCCGGGCACATCCGCTTTGAAGGTCACGATATCGGCGGCCTGCCGCCACACCGCATCGTGGCACGCGGGATCGCCCAGGTTCCCGAAGGGCGCAGGATATTTCCAGAACTCACGGTTCGCGAAAATCTCACGGTCGGCGGCTATATCCATGGCCGACCAGCCGCGGCGGACCTGGAACACGCATTCGCGCTGTTTCCGGTTTTGCGCGAACGCCTCGGGCAAATCGGCGGCACACTTTCGGGTGGCGAGCAGCAGATGCTGGCCGTGGCGCGCGCCCTCATGGGCCGGCCACGGCTGTTGATGCTCGATGAACCATCGCTTGGCCTCGCGCCCTTGGTGGTCGAGCAACTCTATGAGGCTATCGCGCGCATCAAATCCGAAACCACGATCCTGCTGGTCGAGCAGAACGTGCATCTCGCACTTGGCCTGGTCGATCGGGCGTACGTGCTCCGGCACGGCCACATCGTGCGCGAAGGAACCAGGGAAAATCTGCTGCACGATGACTGGATCCGTGGCGCCTATCTGGGAGCCCCGACATGACCGCCCAACCACCCGCCGCGCCAACGCCTCCCACCCCAGATCATGTTCGCGACGCCATCATCGCCATCGTCGGTGCCGGCCATGTGCTGACCGATGCGTCGGACATGGCCCCCTTCATCACCGACTGGCGCGAGCGATATCATGGCGCCGCACGCATGGTGGTTCGTCCCGGCAGCGCGGCCGAAGTGTCGCAGGTGGTGCGCCTGTGCTTCGAACACGCCATCCCCATCGTGCCGCAGGGCGGCAACACCAGCCTGTGCGGCGGCGCGACACCGGATGCGAGCGGCCAGGCGATCGTGCTCCGGCTGGACCGGATGAACCGTATTCGTGAGATCTCCGCCATCGACGCGATGATGCTGGTGGAGGCCGGGTGCGTTTTGCAAACCATGCAGGAAGCAGCAGCCGAGAAGGGATTTCTTTTCCCGCTCTCGCTGGGCGCGGAAGGCAGTTGCCAGATCGGCGGCAACATCTCCACCAATGCCGGCGGCACCGCGGTTCTGCGCTACGGAACCACGCGTGAGCTGGTGCTCGGGCTGGAAGTCGTGCTGGCGGACGGCACGCTGTGCGACTGGCTGACGCCGCTGCGCAAGAACAACGCTGGCTACGACCTCAAGCAACTGTTCATCGGCGCGGAAGGCAGTCTTGGCATCATCACCGCCGCCGCCGTGAAGCTGTTCGCGATGCCGGCCCAGACCGCCACCGCGATGGTGACGCTCGCCGACCCCGATGCCGCCCTGACGCTGTTGCTGCGCCTGCGCGCCACGCTGGGTGAGCGGCTGTCGAGTTTTGAAATCATCAATAGCGCGCAGGCCGAGATCGCCATCACCCATGTCCCCGGCAACAGCCTGCCGTTCACGAACGCGTCGCCCTGGTACGTCCTGATCGAGGTCACCGACGCCCTCGCCAGCCACGATCTGCGCCAGGCGCTGGAGGGCGTGCTTGGCACCGCGCTGGAGGATGGCGTCATCACCGACGCAGTCCTAGCCAGCAGCACCGCGCAGGCGGCATCACTTTGGCGGCTGCGTCACAGCGTATCGGACGCCAACAAGCGCGCCGGCTTCGGCGTCTCCCATGACACCGCGGTGCCGCTCAGCGCCCAGGCCGCATTCGTGCGCGGCATCGAGGCACGCATCGGCGCCGCATTTCCACGCGCCAGGCTGCTGATGGTCGGCCACATGGGCGACGGCAACATCCATGTCGTGGTGATGCTCGACCGCGCCGACTACCCCCCACCGAAACTTGCCGAGGCAACGTCACGCATCAACGCCCTGGTCGATGCGGTAACGCTCGAACTGCACGGCACCATCAGCGCCGAACACGGCATCGGACAGACCAACAAGCAACGCCTGCTGGACGGCCGCGGCGGGCGCGACGTGGCCCTGATGCGCGCGCTCAAGGCAACACTGGACCCGAAATCCCTGCTCAACCCCGGCAAGTTGTTTGATCTGTAGCAGACAATTTGAAAGCCGCCCCGCCCGGTGAACGAACGTAATCCAACCGGGCCAGCGAATTACGCAAGCAAACACCACGTCCGCGGCACGAATGAAAAACAGGCGCGGCGCATCAAGCCGTTGAGGGAAAATGCGGGCAGAAACAATGACTACGAAAACTCTTCATTAAAAACAATCACTTAAATCATAAACTGGCGGAGAGGGTGGGATTCGAACCCACGGTACGCTCACACGCACAACGGTTTTCGAGACCGCCCCGATCGGCCACTCTGGCACCTCTCCGATGCGTGCGCCCGGCTTGCGGGCGGTGGCTGGCGCGTCTTAGAAGACCGCGCGCCGCCGCGCAACCGGTCTTGCGGCTGCCGCCACCCAGCCATGCCCCCGCCCATCGCGACCGCACCAACATTGACACCGGCCCCCCCTCCGCTATAGACCCCCGCTTCCCCGCGACCGGCCCCTGGTCGTGGTGGTCCGCCGCGCCTCGGTCCTCATGCCGATGCCGGCACCAGCGCTCCAGGGGCGGCGGCACCTCAAGTTCGGAATACCAACGCGATGTTCGCAGTCATCCGCACCGGCGGAAAACAATACCGTGTCACCCCCAACGCGGTGCTGAAGGTCGAAAAGCTCGAAGCCGAGCCTGGTTCGACCATCACCTTCACCGACGTCCTGGCGGTCGGCGGCGAAGGCGCGCTCACCATCGGCTCGCCGGTGGTCGCCGGCGCCAGCGTGACGGCAACCGTCATCGCGCAGGACCGCCTGGCCAAGATCATCATCTTCAAAAAGCGCCGCCGGCAGAACAGCCGCCGCAAGAACGGCCATCGCCAGCACGTCACCGTGCTGCGCGTCGCCGAGATCACCGCAGCCTAAGGAACCGGTCACATGGCTCATAAAAAAGCAGGCGGCTCGTCCCGCAACGGCCGCGATACCGAGGGCAAGCGCCTTGGCCTCAAGAAGTTCGGTGGCCAGTCGGTGGTCGCCGGCAACATCATCGTCCGCCAGCGCGGCACCAAGGTGAAGCCCGGCACCAATGTCGGCCTGGGCCGCGACCACACCATCTTCGC
This sequence comes from Acetobacteraceae bacterium, assembly GCA_027323595.1. Taxonomy (GTDB): domain Bacteria; phylum Pseudomonadota; class Alphaproteobacteria; order Acetobacterales; family Acetobacteraceae; genus CAIVDX01. The sequence goes on from DAHWBL010000054.1 coordinate 13,301, forward strand.
CCTGGTCGATGGCCACGTGAAGTTCATCCGCCGCGCCGACGACCGCGTGCAGGTTTCGGTGGTCCCGCCGGCGCTCGCCGCGGAATAACCTACCGGCTCGGCCGCATCCGCCACGAAAGGGTCGGCGCCTCGCCGGCCCTTTTTGCGTTTCTGCCCCCCCGTTCGCCTTTCGACCCAACAGCAAGATCACGCCATCATGAAGTTTCTCGACGAGGCCAAGATCTACTGCCGCTCCGGTGATGGCGGCGACGGCGTGATCGCCTTCCGCCGCGAAAAGCACATGGAGTTCGGCGGCCCCGACGGCGGCACCGGCGGGCGCGGTGGCGACATCATCTTCGAGGCCGTCAACGGCCTGAACACCCTGATCGATTTTCGCTACACCCAGCATTTCCGCGCCGCCAAGGGCGGCAACGGCGCCGGCTCGGACCGCACCGGCGCGGGCGCGTCGGACGTGGTGATCAAGGTCCCCATCGGCACCCAGATCATCGATGACGCCCGCCAGACCCTGCTCGCCGATCTCGACACCCCCGGCAGGCGTGTCACGCT
>DAHWBL010000078.1 GCA_027323595.1 Acetobacteraceae bacterium
AACGCGAGCACCGCGGCCATCAGGAGATAGATCAGCATCGAGGCGAGCGCCGGACCGGCCGTTTCGGCCGCGGTCGGCGTCAGGACGGTGGCGAGCGTCGGTTTCAGGAAAGCGCGGCCCATGGTGTCGACCATGCCGACGATCAGCGCGCCCGCGAACGCGCCGCGGATCGAGCCGATGCCGCCGATCACGATGACGACGAAAGTGGTGATCAGGATGCGCTCGCCCATGCCGATCTCCACCGAGGCGATCGGCCCGATCAGCGCCACGGCGAGCACCGCAAGCCCCGCGCCGATCGCGAAGATCGTCGCACTCAGCAGCCGCACCGGCACCCCCATCGCGGCCACGATCTCCCGGTCCGAGGCGCTGGCGCGCACCAGCGCGCCGATCCGGCTGCGGTTGATCAGCCCCCACAAACCCAGCGCCACCACTAGACCGGCGGCGATGATCACCAGCCGATAGGCCGGATAGGGCACGCCAAACAGCCACACCGCCCCGCCCAGCGCGTCGGGCACCGCCACCCGCAGCGGCTGCCGACCGAACAGCAGCGACGCCGATTCGTTGACGATCATGATCAGCCCGAAGGTCGCCAGCACCTGGTCCAGATGCGGGCGCCGATACAGCGCACGGATCACGCTCGCCTCGATCGCGAGCCCCAGCAGCGCCGCCGCCACCACCCCGCACAGCACCGCGAGGATGAACCACGGCAGATACGCCGCCGCCAGCGCCGCCGCATAGGCACCGGCCATGTACAGCGAGCCGTGCGCCAGGTTGATCAGACCCAGAATGCCGAACACCAGCGTCAGCCCCGCGGCCATCAGGAACAGCATCACCCCGAGCTGCACGCCGTTGAGCAGTTGCTCGGCGAGCAGACTCAAAGCTTGCAAAGACCGGCGTAGGCGTCAGCGTAGTCGGCAAGGATGCGCTCGTCGGTCTTGAGCATCAATTTGCCGTCCGGGCCGGGCACCACCGACAGCGACCACCAGTCCTGCACCGGATGCTGGTTGTTGCCGAACCGGAATTTTCCGCGCACCGAGGCGAAGTTCGCTGGCTGCATCGCCGCGCGGAACCGGCCCACATCGGCAACATCGCCGCCACACCCTTTCAACGCCGCCCCGATCGCCAGCGCGGTGTCATAGCCCTGCGAGGCGTAATAGGTCGGCAGCCGGTTATATTTGGCGATGAACGCGGCAACGAAGGCGCGGCTCGCCGGATTGTCGAAATCGGCGTTCCACTGCGACGACACATGCACCTTCGCCGCCGCCTCGCCCACCGCCGCGAGCGTGGTCGCATCGAGCGACGGCGAGGCCACCACCATCGGGATGCTGTCCTTCAGCCCGGCCTGCGCATATTGGCGCAAAAACGCGATGCCAAGCCCGCCAGGATGGAACTGGAACACCGCATCGGGTGCCGCGGCGCGGATCTTGGCCATCTCGGGCGCGAAATCGGTCTGGTCGAGGGCGGTGTAGCTCTCGGCGATCACCTCGCCCTTGAAGCGGCGACGAAACCCGGTGATCGCATCCTTGCCGGCCTGATAATTCGGCGCCAGCACATACATTTTTTTGAAGCCGAGCCGGTTCGCCTGCTCCCCGGCACTCTCATGCAGCGTGTCGTTCTGCCACGACACCACCCAATAATTCGGATGACAGTCCTTGCCCGCGAAATTCGACGGCGCGGCGTTGGGGCTGACATAGATGGCGCCATCATCGAGCAGGTCGGGCACCACCGCGCCGAGCACGTTGGAGAACACGATGCCGGTGAACAGCCGCACGCCCTCGCTTTTGGCGAACCGGGCCGCGATCTGCTTGGCCTGCGCGGGCTTCAGCCCGTCATCCTCGACCAGCACCTCCACCGGCACCCC
>DAHWBL010000225.1 GCA_027323595.1 Acetobacteraceae bacterium
CATCCGTCGGTCATCGGCGAGACTCTGCGCAAGCTTGTCGATCCGGTGGCCCGCGCGGTCGCGCTGCCGGCGCTCGGGTTTGATCTGGCCGTTGTGCCACGGGTGAACATGACCGCCTGCGGGTCGGCCTATTATGCCGGGCTCGTCGGGCGCTACTGGCTCGAAAGCCTCGCCGGTATTCCGGTCGATGCCGATGTGGCCAGCGAATTTCGCTATCGCGATCCGCCGATGGAGCCTGGCGGGTTGGGGCTATTGGTGTCGCAATCAGGCGAAACCGCGGACACGCTCGCCGCCTTGCGGCTGATGCGCGCGCGTGGGCAGCATATTTTGTCGGTGCTCAACGTCGCCGAGAGCAGCATGGCGCGCGAGAGCGACGTGGTGCTGGAAACCGTGGCCGGGCCGGAGATCGGCGTGGCCAGCACCAAGGCGTTCACCGCGCAATTGACGGTGCTCGCGTGTCTGGCCATCGCGGCGGCGCGGGCGCGCGGGCGGATCGACGCGGCGCGCGAGGCGGCGCTGATCGCAACCCTGACCGAGGTGCCGAGCCGGGCCGCCGAAATTCTGACGCATGTGCCGCGCATCCGCGAGGTGGCGCAGCGCGTCGCCGAGGCGCGCGACGTTTTGTATCTGGCGCGCGGCAATCTCTATCCGATCGCGATGGAGGGCGCGCTGAAGCTCAAGGAAATCACCTATATCCATGCCGAGGGCTATGCCGCCGGCGAGATGAAGCACGGGCCGATCGCGCTGATCGATCCGGCGGTGCCGGTGATCTGTCTGGCGCCGAGCGGGCCGCTGTTCGACAAGACCGCCTCCAACCTGCAGGAGGCAGCCGCGCGCGGCGGACAGATGATCGTGTTCAGCGATGCCGCCGGGGCCGAGAAGCTGCGCGGCATCGCCACCGAGACCATCGTGCTGCCCGCCGTCGATCCGCTGGTGGCGCCGATCCTGTATGCCATTCCGGTGCAGATGCTGGCCTATGAAGCGGCGGTGCATAAAGGCACGGATGTTGATCAGCCGCGCAATCTGGCGAAATCGGTGACCGTCGAATAACGCGGTCGCATGGGGTGAACATGGCGTTCGATTTTGATCTGTTCGTGATCGGAGGCGGCTCGGGCGGGGTGCGCTGCGCGCGCATCGCCGCCGGCCATGGCGCGCGGGTGGGCATTGCCGAGGAGCTGCACTGGGGCGGAACCTGCGTCAACATCGGCTGCGTGCCGAAGAAAATCCTTGTGCAGGCCAGCGAATATTCCGCCCACGCGGCGGACGCGCGTGGCTTTGGCTGGGACAGCACCATTGGCGCGCATGACTGGCCGGCGCTGATCACCCACAAGAACGCCGAGATCGCTCGGCTCAACGACATCTATCGCAAGCTGCTCGACGGCTCGGGGGTGCGCCGCTTCGACGCGCGCGCGACGTTCGTCGGCCCGCATGAACTCATGGTTGGCGCAACCCGCGTCTCCGCTGGTCGGATCGTGATCGCAACCGGTGGCCGCCCCACCAGGCTGACAATTCCTGGTGTGGAGCACAGCATCGTTTCGGACCAGGCATTCTTCCTGCCGGACCGGCCGGCCCGCGTGGTGATGATCGGCGGCGGCTATATCTCGGTGGAGTTCGCCGGAATTTTCGCGGGCCTGGGCTCACGCGTCGATGTGGTGATGCGGCAGAAGCTGCCGCTGCGCGGGTTCGATGAGGATATGCGCACCGGGCTGGCCGAGGCGATGGCGGCCGGCGGGATCACGCAGCACGTCGGCGTGAGCCCGGTGTCGATCCGCCAGCAGGCGGGCGAGAAAATCGTCGAACTGTCCGATGGCAGCAGCATCCATACCGATCTGGTGTTCTTCGCCACCGGCCGGATTCCCTACGTCGACGGGCTCGGGCTGG
>DAHWBL010000083.1 GCA_027323595.1 Acetobacteraceae bacterium
GGGGTGCATGCCGAGGTGGTGCATCTGAACGGCGCGATGGAGCTCGCGCCGGGGCTCGGGCTCGCGCGGGTGATCGTCGATCTGGTGCAGACCGGCTCGACCCTGCGCGCCAACGGGCTGGAGGAGTTGGAGGTGATCGCGCCGGTGACCAGCCGGCTGATCGTGAACCGCACCGCGCTCAAGACCAGGCCCGACGAGGTCGGCGCGCTGATCGCCCGCTTCGCGCAGGCGCTGCGGCAGGTGGCTGCTTGATCCGGCTGGACAGCGCCGCACCAGGGTTCGCGGCGGCCTTCGCCGCCCTGGTGGCGGATGCGCGCGCGACCACCGCGGACGTGGCGGCGCCGGTGGCCGCGATCATCGCGCAGGTGCGCGCAGAGGGCGACGCGGCGGTGTGCGCGCTGACCGAGCGGTTCGACCGGATGGCGGTCAGCCCGGCGCGGCTGCGCATCGGGGCCGAGGAGATCGCCGCGGCCTGCGCGCTCGTGCCGGGCGAGCTGCTGGCGGCGCTGGATGTCGCGGCGAGCCGGATCGAGGCGTTTCACCGCGCGCAGATGCCGACCGATCTGGACATGACCGACGCGGTCGGGGTGCGGATGGGGCTGCGCTGGGGGCCGCTCGACGCGGTCGGCATCTACGTGCCGGGCGGCAAGGCGGCCTATCCGTCGTCGGTGCTGATGAACGCGCTGCCGGCGCGGGTGGCCGGGGTGGCGCGGATCGCGATGTGCGTGCCCACGCCCGACGGCGTGCTCAATCCGCTGGTGCTGGCGGCGGCCGCCCGCGCCGGGGTGAGCGAGATCTATCGCATCGGCGGCGCGCAGGCGGTGGCCGCCCTGGCCTATGGGACCGCAAGCATCGCGCCGGTGGACCGGATCGTGGGGCCGGGCAACGCCTTCGTCGCCGAGGCCAAGCGGCAGGTGTTCGGCCAGGTCGGGATCGATTCGATCGCCGGGCCGTCGGAGGTGCTGGTCATCGCCGATGGCGGCGCCGACCCGCTGCTGATCGCCACCGATCTGCTGGCGCAGGCCGAGCATGACGAGGCGGCGCAGGCGATCCTGATCACGCCCGACGCCGCGCTGGCCGACCAGGTGGCGGCGACGGTGGCGACCGAGCTGGCCGATCTGCCGCGCGCGGCGATCGCCGGGCAAAGCTGGGACCGGCACGGCGCGATCATCGTGGTGCGCGACCTGGCGGAGGCGGCGACGCTGGCCAACCAGCTCGCCGCCGAGCATCTGGAGCTGATGGTGGCCGATCCTGCCGCCCTGTTCGCGCGCATCCGCCATGCGGGGGCGGCTTTCCTGGGCGCGCACACGCCCGAGGCGCTGGGCGATTACGTCGCCGGACCCAACCATGTGCTGCCGACCGGACGCACCGCGCGCTATGCGTCCGGATTGTCGGTGTTTGATTTTCTCAAGCGCACAAGCTGGATCTGCGCGAGTCCGCAGGGTCTGGCCGCGATCGGGCCGGCGGCGGTGGCGCTGGCCGGGGCCGAGGGGCTCGATGCGCACGCGTTGAGCCTGTCGCGGCGGCTGGCGCGCGGCGATCGCGGACCGGGCAGTTGACCGGGCGGCGGCGGACCATCATGTTCCGCCCGACGACATACCGACCCCGACATGACGGGGCCGGCAAAGGAGCCTGATGTCCAAAGAAGACATGATCGAGTTCAGCGGCACGGTGATGGAGCTGCTGCCCAACGCGATGTTTCGCGTGAAGCTGGACAATGAGCACACCATCCTGGCCCACACCAGCGGCAAGATGCGCAAGAACCGCATCCGCGTGCTGGCGGGCGACCGGGTGAATGTCGAGATGACGCCCTACGATCTTTCCAAGGGCCGGATCACCTTCCGCTTCAAGTAGCGCGGTCGGGCACCCCACCGCATGGCCGCCACCCCCGCCAGAAATGAGCCGGCCGCAGACCGCCCGGGGCTGATCCTTGCCTCGGCCAGTCCGCGCCGGCTGGTGCTGCTCGCGCAGATCGGGCTGGTGCCGGCGGACGTGCGGGCGGCCGATATCGACGAGAGCCCGCTTGCCGGTGAGACCCCGCGCGCGCTGGCGGCCCGCCTCGCGCTGGCCAAGGCCGAGGCGGTGCGGCGACCCGGCGAGGCGGTGCTGGCCGCCGATACGGTGGTGGCACTCGGCCGGCGGATGCTGCCCAAGGCGGAAACACGCGCGCAGGCGGAGCATTGTCTGCGGCGCATCTCGGGGCGGCGGCATGATGTGCTGACCGGGCTGGTGCTGATCGGGCCAGACAGCCGGCGGTCGCTGCGGGTGGTGCAGAGCGTGGTCGGGTTTCAGCGTCTGACGCCAGACCAGATCACCGCCTATCTGGACAGCGGCGAGTGGCAGGGCAAGGCCGGCGGCTATGCCATCCAGGGGCGGGCGGCGGCACATATTCGTTTTATTTCAGGCAGCTACAGCAACATCGTCGGGCTGCCGCTGTTCGAGACGGCCCAGATGCTGCGCGGACAGGGATTGCTGGCTCCGTGAGCCGGGGGCGGCGGCTGCTGGTGTCGGCGAGTCCGGGGGAATTGCGCATCCAACTGCGCGACGGCGCCGCGCTGGCGGAATACGCGATCTGGCGGCCGGGCCTGCCGGACGGGGTGGACGATCTGCATCGCGGCCGGGTGGTGTCGGTGGTGCCGGCGCTGGGCGGGGCGTTCGTGGCGCTGGCCGGCGGCGCCGAGGGCTTTCTGCCGGACAGCGCGGGCGCGGCCGGGCGCGGGGTGGGCGACCTGCTGGTGGTGCGGGTGGTGCGCGCGGGCATCGGCGGCAAGGGGCCGCGGCTGGCCGCCCAGCCTGACGCGGCGGCGGATGGGCCATCGGGCATGGCGCTGCTGGCGCGCGGGCCGGGGCCGCTGCTGGAGCTGGCGGGCCGGCACCCCGACGCGCCGGTGCTGATCGACGATGCCGCCTGGGTGCCGGTGCTGCGCCCCGCGCTGGGCGAGCGCCTCATCCTGGTGGCGCGCGCCTGGGCCGAGGCCGAGGCGGCGGACGCCGAGGCGCTGGCCGAGCCATCGATGGTGCTGCCGGGCGGGATGATCGCGCATATCCACCCCACCCCGGCGCTGGTGGCGATCGACATCGACTCGGCCGGGGCGAGTGCCGCGCGGGCGTCCAAGGCCAGCGCGCAGATGGCGGCGAACCTGGCGGCGCTGCCCGCGCTCGCCGCCGCGATCCGGCTGCGCGCGCTGTCCGGGGCCATCCTGATCGACTTCGCCGGGCTGGCGGTGCGCAAGCGCGCCGCGCTGGCACCGGCATTGGCCAGCGCGCTCGCCGCCGATCCGGCGCAGCCGCGATTGCTGGGGTTCACCCGGCTGGGGCTCGCCGAGATCGTGCGGCCGCGCCGGCGGGCGCCGCTGCATGAAATGCTGGCCGGGCCGCACGCGGCGGGCCTGGCGGCACTGCGCGCGATCGACCGGATGGTGGCGGCCGACCCGGCGCGGATGCCGGTGCTGCGGGCCGCCCCCGCGGTGGTGAGCGCGCTCGAAGCCGACACCGCCGCCCTGCCCGCGCTTGCCGCGCGCACCGGCCGCGCGCTGCGGCTGCGCAGCGACCCTGGCCTGGCGGCGGAGCAATGGGTGATCGAGGCGGCCCGATGACCGCC
>DAHWBL010000089.1 GCA_027323595.1 Acetobacteraceae bacterium
ACCGCTACCTTTGACGAAGCCAGCAAGAAACTGTCCTGGAAAGGCAACGTTTCCGGCCTCACCGGCCCGGCCACCGCGGCGCATTTCCATGGCCCGGCCGCCGTCGGCGCCAGCGCCCCGCCGGTGATCGTGGTGGCCGGCGCGCTCGCCAGCCCGATCAAGGGCGAGGCCGAGCTCACCGCCGCGCAGGCCGCCGACCTCGCCGGCGGGCGGTGGTATTTCAACATCCACACCGCCGAGCACAAGGCCGGCGAGATCCGTGGCCAGTTGATGGCGAAATAAAACCGATGGCGGCGCGGGAGACAGGCTTGATCAGCCCTCCCGCGCCAACGCCAACCCCCAGCCGGCCATCAGAAAACCCCAGCCTGAAACAGGCATGTTGTAAAACCCGCTGGTCGAGGCGAACGGCCACAGCCAGTCGAACACGGTCACGAACAGCGCCACCCGCAGCGCGTCCTGGCCAGCCCAGGCCCCGCGCAGCAGCGCCCGCCACCACAGCAGCACCACCGCGGCGAACAGCACCAGGCCCGGCAGCCCGCCATCGGTCGCCGCCTGCAACCAGAACTGGTGCGGATGGATGGTGCAGCCATAATCCGGTCCGATCACCGCCGGCAGGCCGAACTGCGCCTGCGCGTCCAGATATTGCGGTGCATCGCAAACCAGGCGGAACCCGTCAAAGCCCTGCCCGAACAGCGGATGCGCCCGCGCGATCGACGCCGCGCGCACGTAAAGCTGGCCATAGGGGGACTGCCAGAAATGCCCCATCTGCTCCAGGAAATGCACCACCAGCTTCTGCTCGGTCGGCGGCGAGAGCACCGGCAGCGCCGCCAGCGTGACCACCGCGGCCACCACCACCGCGATCGCCGCCGGCCGCAGCCGCCGCAGCAACAGACCGCTCACCAGCAACCCCAGCAACCCCAGCAGCGCCGGCATCCGCTGGCCGATCAGCAACAGCGTCACGACGCCCAGCACCGCCAGCGCGCCACCGCCAAGCCGCGCCCACACCGGCCGCCGCGCCAGCAACGCCAGCACCGGCGGCAGCAGCGCCGGATACAGCAGAACCACGAAGGCCGGCCCGGCGCGCGGGCCATAAAACGGCCCGGTCAGCGACCCGTCGCCCCAGCGCGCATAGCCCAGGATGTTGGTGCCGGTCAGATATTGCTCCCAGGTCTGCACCCCGATCCAGGCAGCGCTCGCCGCGACCATCCACCACAGCCACCGCCGCGCCCGCGCGCGCGCCAGCAGCCACTGGCTCAGTGCCGCGACCAGCAGCCAGAACCGCACCACCGCCAGCGCCTGCGGCAGCGCATGGCCCGGCGCCGGCCCGAGTGCCGAGGTCAGCGCCACCCAGGCGCACAGCAGCAGCCCGGCCAGCAATTCCGGCCGGCGCAGCCAGGCCCAGTCACCGCGCGCCACGCAGCGCAGCACGAACAGCAGATCGATCACCACGATCGCACCCTCGGCCACCGCGCGGGCATGCAGCAGCATCGGCGGGATCAGCAGCAGACAGGCCTCGCCCACCCACCGCGCCCGCCGCGCCGCGATGTCCTGATCGTCCGCCAGCCGCTGCATCAATGCCACTTGCCCATCCTCAGTCAGCCTCCGGCGCCATCGGCGAACAGGCCAGCGCCGCCGCCCGCGCCAGGATCAATAATCGCCGCGCCGCCACCCCGGCGGCGGCGGCATCGCCCAGCACATGCCGCAACAGCGGGTTCGACACCACCGCCTGCGCCAGCGCGTTCACCGCCACATCCGTCACCGCCACGCTCGCCGCCGCCAACGCGGTGCGACGCAGCAGCGCGATGGTGGCCAAACTTCCCGGCCGCACCCCGTGCGCGGCGGCGATCTCACGCACCAGCCGCAGCCCGCGCCAGCCGATCGCCAGCGCATCCAGCCCCGCCGAGGGCACCGCCGCGACGATCGCCACCGATTGCAGAGCCGCGGCGCGCGCCAGCCGGTCGGTGCGGGCGCGCAGCTCGCCGGCCAGGTTGGCCCGCAGCAGGGCACGGATCGCCGCCGGCTCGTCGAGTGCGGCGAGCGCACCGCCGATATCGGGCGGATCGGGCACCAGGGACAGCCAGTCGCGGGCCGCGCGGCGCACCGTGGCGGCATCCTCGCTCGCCAGGCCCACCCGCAGACGGTCCACCGCGCGCAACGCGAACAGCCCGCGCAGCTCGCGCCGCACCCCGGCCGCGACCAGGCCGAACCCGGCCACCGCCACCGCCACCGCCGCCCAGCCGATGACCGGCCCGCGGGCGAACTGGTCGGCGATGAAGCCCACCGCGCCCACCGCGCCCAACCCGATCACCAGCACCAGGGCCCCCAGCAGCACCGGGCCCGCCCCGCCCGGCGGCGCGGGCACGGCCTGGGCGTCGGACACCACCATCTCGGGCAGAAACTCCAGCCGCGGCGAGGCGGCGGGCTCGATTTGCAGGAAAGGTTCGGGCTGCAGGAAAGGCTCAGGCTGCAACAAAGGTTCCGGCTGGTCGCTCACAGCACATCGTCCAGCAGAAAACACAGCAGCTCGTCCAGCCCGATCTGCGGCACCCCGCCGCGCCCACCCGCCGGCAGCCGCGCGGGCGCGAATTCCGGCAACGCCAGAAACGGATGGCGCCAGAACCCATCATCGGGCGGGCTGTCGGGCACCTCGCCGGGATAAGAGAGCGCCGCCCGCTCGCCCCCCAGCAGCCGGCCACGCACCGCCGACACCGGCCGGCCGGCCAGGTCATGCGCGACATCCTCGGTGCAGCGCACGCTGGCCAGCGCCAGATGCAGGCATGGCGCGGAACCGGCCGGCGCCATCGTGCCGATCAGCCGCGCCAGATTGCCGCGCTGCTGGCGGCCGACATGGTCCGCCTTGGTCGCCGCCCACACCACCCGCCGCGGCCCCGCCCGCCAGGGCACCACCCAGTCCGGCAGCCTGCCCGGCACCAGCCGGTCGAGCCAGGCGAGCCACGCCGCCGGGCGATTGATCGCGCCCGACGCCGCCGCCAGCGCCGCGCGCATATCGGCGAATGCCGCCGCGCCGCCATGCAGGCCACCCAGAATGTCGGCCAGCACCACCAGCCGGTCCACCCGCCCGAACGACGGATCGACCAGCTCGCGCCGCACCGCATCGCGCAGCGCGTCGAAGCGCGCCGCCAACAGCCGCTGCAACCCGCCGGTGCCGAGCGCGGGAAAAAACCCGATCCAGGGTGGCGGCGCGCCGGGCGGCGGCATCAGGAACCGGCCAGGCTGCAGGAACGACAGCCCCGCCGCGCGCAACGCGACCAGACAGGCGCGGTAAAGCTGGTGCCCGGCCGCCGCCAGCGCCTCATCCGCCGCCGCCCCGGCCGGCAGCGCGTGCACGAAGGCCAGAAACGCCGCCGCCTCCGGCCGGCCCTCCAGCCGGCGCAGCACCGCCGCCGACCAGCCGGCGAAATCCTGCGCCAAAAGCGGCAGATCGAGCAGCCATTCGCCGGGATAATCCAGCAGCTCCAGCCGCAGCCGCCGCGCCGGCAGCTTCATCCGGCCCAGCCGACGCTCGATCCGCAGGTCGAGCGCCAGCAACGACGTGCCGTCGGTGCGATCCGGCCAGCGCGGCGGGTCCGCGGCCAGGGCGGCGAGGTTCCCCGCCGCCGGAAAGCGCGCCAGGCCCGCCGCACCCGCCGGCGCATAGGCCACCGTGATGGCCCGCTCCCCCAGCCGCCCTCGCAGCGCCGGCAACACCGCCGCGCCCCTGCCCGCCCCCTTGCCCAATTCCAGCAGATTGCCGGCGATCGAGGTCAGCAGCGCCGTCTTGCCCGCCCGCGCCAGCCCGGTGACGCCGATGCGGACCACCGACGGCCCGGAAAGGGGCAGGTTCAGGCGCGTTGCACCAGCTCGATCTTGTAGCCGTCGGGGTCCTCGACGAAGGCGATGTGCACGGTGCCGAACTTCAGCGGCCCGGGCTCGCGGCTGATCGTGGCGCCACCGGCACGCAGCCGGTCGCAGGCGGCATAGACATCGGGCACCGCCACCGCCAGATGGCCAAAGCCGGTGCCCTTCTCGTACTGGGTGGTGCCGTAATTATAGGTCAGCTCCAGCACGGTGTGGGTTTCCTCGTCGCCATAGCCCAGAAACACCAGCGTATATTTGCCGTCCGGCACGTCACGGCGGCGCAGCTCACGCATGCCCAGCAGCTCGGTATAGAACCGCACCGACGCATCCACATCGCCCACCCGCAACATGGTGTGCAGCAGCCGATATCCTTCGGTTCCCATCATCGCTCTCCTTCGGTTTGAAAATTTTCGTCCAGGCCGATCAGAAACAGCCCGGCCGCATCCGCCGCGGCGATGGTCGCCGCGCGGTCGGCGATCAGCGCGCCACCGGCCGAATAGGCGATGCCGCGCAGCCCCGCGCCGGCCGCCGCGGCCACCGTGCCCACCCCCAACGCCGGCAGGTCCACCCGCCGATCCTGGCCAGGCTTCACCAGCTTGACCAGCACACCGCCCACGCCCTCGCGCCGCAACGGCCCGGCGCGTTCCAGCATCGCGTCGGTGCCCTCGATGGTTTCCACCGCCAGCACCAGCCCCTGCTGCACCACACAGCCCTGGCCGACATCCACCGCGCCCAGCGCGCGCGCCACCGCCACACCGCGCGCGATGTCGGCGGCGGCCGCGGCGTCGGGCGCCACCCGCCCGAGCTGCCCCGGCGGCGCCAGCGCCTCGGCCAGCAGCTCGTGCGCGCCACGCACCACGAAGCCCTCCTCGCCCAGCACCCGCACCACCGCGGCCAGCAGCCCGTCATCGCCGGCGAAGGCGGCCCGGCCGATCCGCGCCAGGATGGCCATGCCCACCGAATCGGGGCGCAGGCTCAGCATCGATGGCCGCCGCACCTGGCCGAGCAGCACCAGTTCGCGCACGCCTGCGGCGCGCAGCGAGGCGATGATCGCCCCGGCCGCGCCAAGCCGATGCATCACATGCGGCCATTGCGCCAGCGCCTCGGGCCGCGCGAACCCCTCCAGCCCGACGATGAACGGCGCCCGCCCGGCGGCGGCGGCGGCAACGGCCAGTCGCAGCGGCAGCTCGCCACCGCCGGCGATGATGCCCAGCGGTTCAGCCATGACAGGGACTACACGCCATGGTTGTATTTTCCTGAATTCCGCGAAATATTTGCGCCATTATGTCCGGAAAATGATCTGAGAATCGTATTTTTCGGTTGCATCGACCCGGCCAAATGGATGACAAATGCGTCATCGA
>DAHWBL010000091.1 GCA_027323595.1 Acetobacteraceae bacterium
GGCGTTGGTGGCTCCAGGGGGCTGCTTGCGCTCGATCTCGGCGTGGTCAAAAATATTCTCGATCTTTATAAAGCCGTTGATCTCATCAAGAATCCCATCAGCGTGGAGGAATTCTGCGATCCCTCCTATGTGGATGCGGCACTGGCAGCGTGACCAATGTCGCGTGACATCGTTCTGCATGCAGTGTCGATGCTGTTCCATGGGCGCGAGGCCGATCTGCTGGCGTTGGACAAAGTTGATCTTGAAATTCCGGCCGGGCGCTTTGTCTCGCTGATCGGGCCGTCCGGCTGTGGGAAATCCACATTGCTTCGGCTGATTGCTGACATTCTCAAGCCGCACTCTGGCCGCATCCTGCTCGGCGGAGACAGTCCGCGCGCGGCCCGCCTGGCGCGCGCGATCGGCGTCGTTTTTCAGGCGCCCACTTTGCTGCCTTGGCGGACGGTTCGGCAGAATGTCGAACTGCCGCTGAAAATCGTCGGCAGCGCGGTTGCCCGAGGTGCGAGCCCTGATGAGATGATCCGCCTGGTGGGGCTGGAGGGATTCGAAAATGCGCTGCCGCACGAACTGTCCGGAGGAATGCAGCAGCGTGCGGCGATTGCGCGCGCGCTGGTGCTGCGCCCGCGGATATTGCTGTTGGACGAACCGTTCGGCGCGCTCGATGAAATCACCCGGCAGCGCATGAATCTGGAGCTTCTGCGCATCTGGGCGGAATCCGGTACGACGGCGTTACTGGTCACGCATTCCATCGCCGAGGCGGTGTTCATGTCCGACGAGGTGCATATCATGAGCGCGCGACCCGGCCGCATCACCGGCACCGTGCCGATCGATCTGCCACGGCCACGCGATCTGGCGATGATGCGAGGGCGGGAGTTCTTTGATTGTGTCAATAAAGTCCGGGATGGGTTGTTCGGATACGAGGGCATTCCCGGCCCGGTGCCGGTGGAGGCATTCTGATGCGCGGGTGGGGGCTTCCGCTCGTTTCAGCCGCGTTCGTGTTGATATTGGCCGAGGCGACACAGCGCGCGGGTCTGTTGCCATCGGTCGTGCCGGCACCGAGCCTCGTGCTGCTGCAGGCCTGGGACAATCCCGCGCTGGTGTCGAACAATTGCCTCGCCACCCTGGGCACCGCGACCGCGGGATATGTGGTGGCGATGACAGTTACTTTCGCCGCAAGTGCGCTCGCGGCGATGCTGTATCGGTTGTATGGAGCGGTGTATAATCTGGGGCTGACCCTGCATGCGATCCCGGTGATTGCCGCGACGCCGTTGCTTGCGATCCTGATCGGTGGGGGGCCACCATTGCGCGTGTTGATCGCTGCTCTGTCCTGTCAGTTTCCGATGCTGGTGGGCATGATGCAGGGCATGCGTGCGGCGGACTCGCGACAGAGGGAACTGATGCATGTGCTGGCCGCGTCGCGCGCCGACACCTGGCGCTATCTGCTGCTTCCGGCCGCGCTCCCGTTTGTGTTTGCCGGCCTGAAAATCGCGGCGCCGTCTGCGATTCTGGGTGCGATCACGGCGGAATGGGCGGGCGCGGATCGCGGGGTCGGCGCGGTCATGTTGAATGCGCTGTTTTCCTTCGATGTGGCGAAGGTCTGGTTGTCGGTGTTGCTGACCTGCATCCTCTCGGCCGGTACCTATGGAATTTGGGCACTTGCCGAATCCCATCTGCTGCGATGGAAGATTTCCGCCGAAAATTTCCCCTGATGTTTCTGCGAGCCCCACTGATCGCACTGATTTCGATCGCGCTGGCAGGGCTGGTGTGGCAGGGCCTGGTTGTCGCGTTGCATGTGCCGCACTACGTGATCCCTGCGCCAGATGCGATCGTCGCGGCCGCGATCAGCCAGCGTCATGTGCTGCTGGCGCAGGCCGGATTTACCGTTCGTGCCACGCTGATCGGACTTGTGGTGAGCCTGGCCTTCGCGCTTGCCTGCGCCGTCGGCTTCACCCGCTCCCGCGAGGCGGAGCGCGCCGCGTTGCCGCTGTTGATCGCCTTTCGTTCGGCCCCGGTGCCGGCGATCGCGCCGATCGCGATGCTTTTTCTCGGGCGTGGCATCGGCACGTCGATTCTTGTCGTGACCATCGTTTCCTTCTTTCCGCTGCTGGTGAATCTGATGCGCGGTCTTGCATCGGTCGATCGCAACGCCGCGGAACTGTTTCATGTCTATGGCGCCGGTTTTTGGCAGGTCTTTGGCATGTTGCGGCTTCCAACGGCGTTGCCGTTCCTGTTCACCGGTCTGCGCATCGCCGGTGCTGCCGCGCTTTTGGGGGCGATGTTGTCGGAGTGGATCACCGGGTCACACGGCCTGGGCAATCTGATTCTTGAGTCCGCTGACATGCGCGAGACCGAGCTGCTCTGGGCCGCGGTGCTGATGTCGGTGGGCATCGCGATGGGCCTGTTCTGGCTCACCGCGACGGGCGAGCGTATCGTGACCCGCGGGGCATGACAGGCATGGGTCATGCGTGAGCAGGGGTTTTGACAATGGATCTGCTGATAACCGGGGTGCGTGTTCTTGATGCGACCGTCACGGATGCGCGTCCGCCGCCCACGAACATCCTGATTCGCGGCGGCGAGATTGCGGCCATTGGCGCGGACATTGGCGCCGATGGCATCGAGACGTTCGATGGCCGCGGTCACCTCGCGGTTCCCGGGTTCGTCAACGCCCATTACCACTCGCACGATGTGCTGCTGCGTGGCCGCTACGAGCAACTTCCGCTTGAGGCGTGGATGATCTGGACCAACCCGGCGGTGTATCCGCGCCGGCCCGACGAGGAGGTCTGGTTACGCACCATGCTCGGCGCGTCTGAGGCGCTGCGCACCGGCATCACCACCGTGCAGGACATGGTCAGCATTGTCGGCCACGAGCCGGCGCATGCGGATCGGTTGTTGGCGGCGTATGGGCAGATCGGTATTCGCGCGGTTGTCGGAATGCAGATCGGCGATCTTGCGATGGCCGACACCTTGCCCTGGGGGCATGAGGCGCCGGCGGACGCGCTCGCGCTGATGCATGGCGCCGGCGACCCGCTGCCGATGACCAGGTTTGCCGAATCGCTGCTTCATCATGGTGCGGATCTGTTGAGTTGGGCACTGGCACCGATGGGTCCGCAGCGGGTAAGTGACACGATCCTTGCCTGGGCGGGGCGACTATCCGCCGAGCGTGGATTGCCGGTGTTCACCCACACCTACGAAACCCGCACCCAGGCGGTGGTGGCCAGGCTCAATTTTCCTCAGGACCAAGGCTCGTTGATCCGGCGGCTGGAGCGCCATGGGTTGCTTGGTCCGCGCCTGACGCTTGCGCATGGTGTGTGGATAGACCCTGAAGAAATCAAACAACTCGGCGCAGCGGGAGCCAATGTCGCGACCAATGCGATGAGCAATCTGAAGCTGCTCAATGGTGTCGCCCCGCTGCGCGCCTATGCGCGGGCCGGGGTCAATCTCGCGATCGGCTGCGATGGGTGCAGCTGTTCGGACGTGCAGAACATGTTCCAGGGAATGAAGGCGTTCGCGCAGTTCTGGGCGCTGCAGGGCGACGTTGGTGAGACCGGGGCAGCACGTGCGGCCTTGGCCGCCGCGACGGTGGGGGGTGCGCGCGCGCTTGGCCTTGAGGGCAAGGTCGGGCTGTTGAAGCCAGGCTATCGCGCCGACCTGTCGCTGATCGATCTGTCCGATCCGAGCTGGCGTCCTTTCAATGATGCGTTGCTGCAACTGGTCTATGGCGAAGCCGGCCGAGGGGTGCGGCACGTGATCGTGGATGGCCGCGTGGTGGTGCGCGACCGGGTGCTGCTGACGGCGGATGAAACTGGACTTGCCGAACAGGCGGAGGCCGCGCGTGCGGCGTTTGACCCGCATGTCCGCGCGTTGGCGCAAACCAATGCGCGCCTCACGCCTGCTCTGCTCGACATATTTCGCCGCGCCGGCGCGTATCCGCTGCCGTTTGACCGGCTGCGTCTGCGCTGAGGTCAGGCCGCGCGATCATCGCGGCCGGATCGTGTGCATCCATTTGTCTTCGATCGCGCGCGCCTGTGCCAGCGTCAGCGCCGAAACCCGTGGGTAGCGATCGAGCTCGGCGAAGGGCTTGCATGCATCGATCAGCATCTTGGAGTTCGATGTCTGTCCACGCGCGCGATCCTCCGGCAAAATACGCGGATCGAGCGCGGAACTCCAGCCATTGCGCACGATGTCCACCTGCTCGCTCGGTTCGCAGCGCGTGGTGATTGCCCACATCACATCAGCGAGGTT
>DAHWBL010000093.1 GCA_027323595.1 Acetobacteraceae bacterium
TGCGGCAGAATCCGCGCTTTCATGCCGGCATGACCAGCCCGGTGGGGGCGATCTACATGGCGCTCGAAGGCGCGCTCAGCCGGCGCAACGAGGCCGCCACCTTCATCAGCGACACCCAGCGGCGCGACGTGCTGCGCGGGCTGTTCGAGAGCTATTACCGGCAGACCCAGGCGGAGAAGCTGGTGTTCGACACCAACCGCGCCTGGTGCGCCAAGCTGCCCGCGCTCGGCGAATTGTTCCCCGCCGCACGGGTGATCTGCTGCGTGCGGGCGATTCCGTGGATCATGGATTCGGTGGAGCGGCTGGTGCGGCGCAACGCCTTCGAGCTGTCGGGCATGTTCGGCTACGAATCGGGCGGCACGGTCTATGGCCGGGTCAACCGGCTGGCCTCGGGGGACGGCATGGTGGGCTACGCGCTCGATGCGCTGAAGGAGGGGTTTTACGGCGAGCAGGGCAAGCGGCTGATCCTGGTGGAATATCAGGCGCTGACCCGCGACCCGGCCAACACCATGCGGCTGCTGTACGAGATGCTGGGCGAGCCGGAATTCGCGCATGATTTCGACAATGTGGAATATGACGCCGACGCGTTCGACCTCGCGCTGGGCACGCCGGGGCTGCACCAGGTGCGGCGCAAGGTGGAGTGGATCGAGCGGGACAGCGTGCTGCCGCCGGAATTGTTCAACCGCTATCTGAACGACGCGTTCTGGCAGGTGCCGGAGAACAATATCCGTGGGGTGCCGATCATTCGGTATGAACCCGGCTGATGGTCGGGTTGGTCCGGCGGGTCGGCCGGTTCGGCGCGGTCGCGCGGCTGGCGTGGAGCAAGCGGGCGCTGCTGCGGCAGGCGCTGGAGCGGCTGGGCGTGCCGGACGTGCCGGGGCCGACGCGGGCGAACCCGAGCAAGGCGCGGATCTATCTGCCGCGGGTCGCCATTGTCGAGGTGGCGCGGCAGGCGGGGTATATGGAATATTCCACCTGTGCGGCGGCGGATTTTCTGGACCCGCGATTCATCGCCGCCTGCGCGACGATCGGGTTCGAGCACCGGTTTCATCGCAAGCTGTGGGAATTCGTTTTCGTGATGCACCATCTGGACCGGGCGGGCATGCTCGCGGCCGGGCGGCGGGGCATCGGGTTCGGGGTCGGCACCGAGCCGCTGCCGGCGGCGTTCGCCGCGCGCGGGGCGGCGATCCTGGCGACCGACGCGCCCGCCGAGATCGGCATCGCGGCGGGCTGGGCGGCGAGCAACCAGCTCGCTTCGGGCAAGCAGACGCTGCGGCGCGACCATCTGTGCGATCCGGCCACGTTCGAGCGGCTGGTGGAATTCGCGCTGGTGGACATGAACCAGATCGGGGGAGAATTGACCGGCTTCGATTTCGCCTGGTCGGCGTGCTGTCTGGAGCATCTGGGCAGTTTGCGGGCGGGGCTGGATTTCGTCGCGCACACGGTCGAGCAGGTGCTGCGCCCCGGCGGGGTCGCGGTGCATACGACCGAGCTCAATCTCAGCTCCGACGATGCCACGGTGGAACAGGGCGGCACCGTGCTGTATCGGCGCCGCGACCTGGAGGCGTTCATCGGGCGGATGCGCGAGGCCGGCCATGAGGTGATGGGGCTGCGGATCGCGCCGGACACGCATTTTCTGGATGGGTGGGTGGATATGCCGCCCTATTCGGACGATGCGCATCTGAAGCTGGCGCTGGAGGGCTTCACCACCACCTCGGTCGGGCTGGTGATCCGGCGCGGGCAAAACTGAAGGATTTTCCCGGGGGCCTTTGAAGGCAGGCAGGCCCTGAGCCAAACCCATATCGGGTCAAGCGGAATCACCTGACCCGATGAAATTGGTCGCTCAAACAACAAGCTGGAGCGTGATCGATTGGGCCAGCCGATCCAAACCAAGTCGAGCACGCTCAGTTGCGCGGCAGGCTCGCCCGCTCCGGCGCGTCGGGGTTTTGCGCGCGGTGGCGCAGCAGATGGTCGGCCAGCACGCAGGCCATCATCGCCTCGCCCACCGGCACCGCGCGGATGCCCACGCAGGGGTCGTGCCGGCCGCGGGTGACGATGTCGGTGTCGGCGCCGGATGCGTCGACGGTGGCGCGCGGGATCAGGATCGAGCTGGTCGGTTTCACCGCGAAGCGCAGCACGATCGGCTGGCCGGTGGAGATGCCGCCCAGGATGCCGCCGGCATGGTTGGAGGCGAAACGCACCCGCTGGCCGTCCATGCGCATCTCGTCGGCGTTGTGTTCGCCGCGCAGGGAGGCGGCCGCGAAGCCGTCGCCGATCTCCACGCCTTTTACCGCGTTGATGCCCATGATGGCGCCGGCGAGATCGGCGTCGAGCTTGGCATAGATGGGCGCGCCCAGGCCCGGCGGCAGGCCGTCGGCGACCAGCTCGATCACCGCGCCGATCGATGAGCCGGCCTTGCGGATGGCCAGCAGTTCCTGCTCCCACGCCACCGCCGCCACCGGGTCGGGGCAGAATAGCGGGTTGGCATCCACCGCGTCCCAGCTCCAGCGCGCGCGGTCGATGTGGTGGTCGCCCATTTGCACCATCGCGCCGCGGATGCGCACGCCCGCACCCAGGATGGCGCGCGCCACCGCGCCGGCGGCGACCCGGCTGGCGGTTTCGCGGGCGGAGGATCGGCCGCCGCCGCGATGGTCGCGGATGCCGTATTTCAGGTGATAGGTGAGGTCGGCGTGGCCGGGGCGAAAGCGGGTGGCCAGCTCGCCATAGTCGCGGGAGCGCTGGTCGGTGTTGTCGATCAGCAGCGAGATCGGCGTGCCGGTGGTGCGGCCGTCCATCACCCCGGACAGGATGCGCACGCTGTCGGGCTCGGCGCGCTGGGTGGTGAGGCTGGACTGGCCGGGGCGGCGGCGGTCCAGCCAGGGCTGGATGTCGGCCTCGCTCAGCGCGATGCGGGGCGGGCAGCCATCGACCACGCAGCCGATCGCCGGGCCGTGGCTTTCGCCCCAGGTGGTGACGCGGAACAGATGGCCGAAGCTGTTGTGACTCATGGTCTGGTCGCCGAGGGTGGGTCTAGTCGCTGACGGTGGCGATGTCGGGCGCCTTGGGGTTTTTCATCCCCACCGTGTGGTAGCCGGAATCGACGTGGTGCACCTCGCCGGTGACGCCCGAGGACAGGTCGGACAGCAGATACAGCCCGGCGCCGCCGACATCCTCGATGGTGGTGTTGCGCTCCAGCGGCGCGTTCAACTGGTTCCATTTGAGGATGTAGTGGAAATCGCCGATGCCGCTGGCGGCAAGGGTTTTCACCGGGCCGGCGCTGATCGCGTTGACGCGGATGCCGTCGCCGCCGAGGTCGGCGGCGAGGTAGCGCACCGAGGCCTCCAGCGCCGCCTTGGCCACGCCCCTGACGTTGTAATGCGGCACCACCCGCTCGGCACCCAGATAGGACAGGGTGAGCAGCGACCCGCCCGGCTTCATCATCGCCGCCGCCCGGCGCGACACCGCGGCGAAGGAATAGCAGGAGATGTCGAGCGCCTGGAGGAACACCTCGCGCGGGGTGTCCACGAAGCGGCCGCGCAGATAGGATTTGTCCGCATAGCCGACGGCATGGACCAGGAAATCCAGCCCGCCCCAGACCTTGGCCAGTTCGGCGAAGGTGGCGTCGATCTCGGCGTCGTTGCCGACGTCGCAGGGCAGCACCAGGGTCGAGCCGATGCTGTCGGCCAGCGGGCGGACCCGCCGGCCGAGCGCGTCGCCCTGGAAGGTGAAGGCGAGCTCGGCGCCCTGCGCGGCGCAGGCGGCGGCGATGCCCCAGGCGAGCGAGCGGTTGTTGGCCACCCCCATCACCAGGCCGCGCTTGCCCAGCATCAGGGTGCCTCGCGGCGCGGTGAGTTCGGCGGGGGCCTCTGGCATGCTGAATCCTTGGTCTGGCACGGAACGGGTCTGGCACGGAACGTCGAAAAAGGACGATAGCACGATCGTGCGCGGGCGCCGACCGGCTGCCATGAGGTGGCACAGCCGGCGCCGTGCGGGCAAGGGGCTTGGTTGATCCAGCTCCTGGTCAGCGCCGCCAAATCGGGCGAAACAGGCGCAGGAGGCCACCACATGACCGACCCCGCGCCGCTCGACCCCACACCGCCCGACCCTACACCGCCCGCCCCCAAACCGCTCGACGTGGGCATCGACCCGTTCGACCGTTTCGACGACTGGTTCGCCCTGGCCCAGGCCAGCGAGCCCAACGACGCCAACGCGATGACCCTGGCCACCGCCGATGCCGCCGGCCGGCCGGCGGCGCGGATGCTGCTGATGAAGGAGTATGACCGGCGCGGCTTTGTTTTTTACACCAACGCGCAAAGCCGCAAGGGCGAGGAGCTGGCCGCCAACCCGTTCGCCGCG
Source organism: Acetobacteraceae bacterium (assembly GCA_027323595.1). Classification (GTDB taxonomy): domain Bacteria; phylum Pseudomonadota; class Alphaproteobacteria; order Acetobacterales; family Acetobacteraceae; genus CAIVDX01. Next base: position 4,357 of record DAHWBL010000093.1, read on the forward strand.
CTGCTGTTCCACTGGAAGAGCCGGCGCCTGCAGGTGCGGATCGAGGGGCCGGTGGAGGCGGTGAGCGACGCCGAGGCCGACGCCTATTTCGCCTCGCGCGCGCGGCTGTCGCGGCTTGGCGCGCTCGCCTCCGACCAGTCCCGGCCGCTGTCGGCGCGCGCGGTGTTCGAGGCGCGCGTCGCCGAGCTGGACCGCCGATACCCCGACGCGGTGCCGCGTCCGCCGCATTGGCGCGGCTACCGGGTGCGCCCGCTCGCCTTCGAATTCTGGCAGGACATGCCGTTTCGCCTGCATGACCGGCTGGTCTATCGCCGCGCCAGCCCGGCGGAGGAGCGCGCCGGCTGGCAGGTGGACAGGCTGTATCCGTGATCCCGCCGGCGCAGCGCGAGGTCGCCGCCTATCTGGCGGACCTGGCCGGCGCGGCGCCGATCCAGACGCATATCTCGGCGGTGTTCCTGGGTGCCGACACCGTCTGGAAGCTGAAGAAGGCGGTCGATCTGGGGTTCGTCGATTTCACCACCCTGGCGGCGCGCGAAGCGATGAGCCGGCGCGAGCTGGCGCTCAACGCGCCGGCGGCGCCGGGGATGTATCGCGATGTCGCCGCGGTGGTGCGCCGGCCCGGCGGGCTCGGCCTCACCGCCGCGCCGGGCCCGGGCGAGGTGGTGCTGGATTACGTGCTGCGCATGGCGCGGGTGCCGGCGGGGGATTTTCTCGACCGCATGGCCGCCGAGGGGCGGCTGGGCGCGGAGCTGCTGCGCGCGGTGGCCGATGCGGTGGCCGCCTACCATGCCCGGCTTGAGCCGGCCGACGCCGACCCGGTGGCCGGGCTCGGCGCGGTGATCGAGGGCAACCTGCGCGCCGGCCTCGCCGCCGGGCTCGATCCGGGCCGGATCGCGGCGATCGCGGCGGCGTGCCGGGCCGAGCTTGGCGCGCGCGCGCCGTGGCTGGCCGCCCGCCGTGCCGGGGGGTTCATCCGCCGCGCGCATGGCGATCTGCATCTGGGCAATCTGTGTCTGTGGCAGGGCCGGCCGGTGGCGTTCGACGCGCTGGAGTTCGACGAGGGCCTCGCCACCATCGATCTGGGCTATGATCTGGCGTTTCTGCTGATGGATCTGGGCCATCGGCTGGGCCGGGCCGGCGCCAACCTGGTGCTGAACCGCTATGTGGCGCGCGGCGGCGACGCGGCGCTGATGGTCGGGCTGCCGCTGTTTTTGAGCCTGCGGGCGATGGTGCGGGCGCATGTGGTGGCGGCCTCGGGCGGAGCGGCGGCGGCGGGCGCGTATCTGGACGATGCCGATGCCGCGCTGGCGGATGCCGGCGCTCGGGTGGTGGTGGCGATCGGCGGGCTGCCGGGCAGCGGCAAGAGCACGCTGGCCGCCGCGATCGCCCCCGATCTGCGAGCCGCGCCGGGGGCGCTGATCCTGCGCAGCGACGCCATCCGCAAGCGGCTGCACGGTGCCGCGCCGGAGCAGCGGCTGGGCGCTGATGCCTATGGCGCGGCGGCCAACCGCGCCACCGACGCGGCATTGCTGGCCGGGCTGGACGCGGCGCTGGGCGGGCGGCATGCGGTGATCATGGATGCGACCTTCATGGACCCTGGCCTGCGCGCCGCCACGCAGGCGCGGGCGCGCGCGGCCGGGGCCGGGTTCGTCGGGCTGTGGCTGACCGCCCCGCTGGCCGTGCTGGAGCAGCGTGTGGGCGCGCGCGTGGGCGATGCGTCGGACGCCGATGTGGCGGTGCTGCGCGCCGCCGCCGGGCGTGACCCCGGGCCGGGCAACTGGCGGGCGGTCGATGCCACCGATGCCGGGCGGGCGCTGGCCGAGGCGCGGGCGCTGGCCGGGGGATGCTGATGCGCCCGATTTTGATTCGCCGGATACTGACGTGCGCGCTGCTGATCGGGCTGGCGGCGGCGCCGGCGCGCGCGGCGAGCCTTGTGGTGGAGCTGCGCGGGATCACCGAGGCGCGTGGCGAGCTGATGGTGGCGCTGGCCGCCGCGCCGGCGGAATTTCCCGACCATGCCAGCCGTTTCGCCCAGGCCGCGGTGAAAACCGGAGAGGCGCGCGTGCGCTTCGACGGTCTGCCGCCGGGCGATTATGCGATCGCCGCGTTTCAGGACGTCAATTCCAACGCGGTGCTGGACAAAAACCCGCTTGGCATTCCCAGCGAGCCCTACGGGTTCAGCAACGACGCGCGCGGCTGGTTCGGCCCGCCGAGCTGGCAGGCGGCGCGGTTTCACCTCGGCCCCGAGGGCGGCAGCGTGGTGATCGAGCTGCATTGATGCCACATTCCGCGGCCCCCGCCAGGGTCGGGGGGCGCGGGTCGTTCGAAGCTCGAAGGGACGCGGCGCGCGCGACCATGCTATGCTTGGCATGTTCAATCATGCAGGCCGGAGCACCGGCCGCCGATCGCAGGAGACTTCCATGGCCATTCGCAAGCTGTTGCTGCCGCTCACCGGGACCGAGGCGGGGGAAGCCGCACTTGCCACCGCGCTGATCGCCGCCCAGCGCTGGGACGCGCATGTCGCAGCATTGCATGTGCGCATCGACGCCCGCGACGTCGCGCCGCTCGCCGGCGAGGGGCTGTCGGGGGCGATGATCGAGGAGATGATGAGCGCCACCGAAAAGGAGGCGAACGAACGCTCGCGCGCGGTGCATGCGATGTTTGATCGTTTCGTCGCCGCCCACGGGGTGGTGGTGGCGCAGCCGCGGGCGGGGCTGGATTGCGCCTCGGCGCATTTTTCCACCGTGGTCGGGCGCGAGGAGGAGGTGGTGGCGCAGCAGGCGCGGCTGGCCGACCTGATCGTGGTGCCGCACCCCGAGGGCGCGGACGAGACCTCATCGTCGGAGGCGCTGCATGCGGTGCTGTTCGATTCCGGCCGCCCGGTGCTGATCGCCCCACATGTGGCACCGGCCTCGATCGGCACGCGGGTGTGCATCGGCTGGAACGGCACGGCGGAATCGGCCGCGGCGGTGGCGGCGGCGATCCCGTGGCTGCAACGCGCCGACGCGGTGTGCATCCTGACCGCGGAGGGCTACCAGCGGCGCGGCCCCGGTGCGGCCGAGCTTGCCGCCTATCTGGCGCTGCATGGGGTGCATCCCGAGATCACCCAGTTCCGGCCGGCGGATAATTCGGTCGGCGCGGGGCTGCTGGCGGCGGCGACGGCGTTTCATGCCGACCTGCTGACCATGGGGGCCTATTCGCATTCGCGCCTGCGCCAACTGATCCTGGGCGGGGTGACGCGGCATGTGCTGGAACGCGCGCGGCTGCCGGTGATGATGAACCGGTGAGCGGCGGGCCGTCATCGCACGGTCATATTTTGCCCTGATGCGGCCACGCATCGGGGCAAACCGGGTGGCGCCGGCGCTGGGCAGGCATGGGCGGTGACGGGATGACACGGGCGGAGCGGTAGGCTATGGGGCGGCACCCGCAACCAGCCCGGCACCGTCATGTCCACGAGCACCAGCCTGCCCGATCTGGCCGTGACGAGGCGGCTGCCCAACATCTTCGACCTGGTGGCGCTGATCTGCATCGTCGGCGCGCTGATCGCGGTGGCGCGCGGCGCGTCGGGCACCTTCGCGCCGCTGTCCGCACTCGACGTCACGCCGATCCGGCTCGACGCTTCCGCCCTGCCCGGCTATGCGCTGCGCACCACCTTGCGGATGTTCGCGGCACTGGCGGCATCGTTGCTGTTCACCTTCACCTTCGCGCCGCTGGCGGCGAAAAGCCGGCGCGCCGGGCTGGTGATGATCCCACTGCTCGACATCCTGCAATCGGTGCCGATTCTGGGGTTTTTGTCGTTTACCGTCGTGTTCTTCATGAGCCTGTTTCCCGGCCAGGTGCTGGGCGCCGAGCTGGCGGCGATTTTCGCGATCTTTACCAGCCAGGCATGGAACATGGCGTTCAGCCTGTACCAGTCGCTGGTCACCGTGCCGGAGGATCTGGCCGAGGCGGCGCGGTCGTTTAGGCTCAGCGCGTGGCAGAAATTCTGGCGCCTTGAGGTGCCGTTCGCGATGCCCGGCCTCGTGTGGAACACCATGATGTCGATGTCGGGCGGCTGGTTTTTCGTCGTCGCGTCCGAGGCGATCTCGGTGGGTGACACCAACTGGCGGCTGCCGGGCATCGGGTCGTATGTCGCCGCCGCGCTGGAGGCGCGCGATCTCAGTGCGGTGGTGTGGGCGATCGTGGCGATGCTGGTGGTGATCCTGGCCTATGACCAACTGCTGTTCCGCCCGCTGACCGCGTGGTCGGCGAAATTCCGGGTCGAGCTGACGCAGGGCGCGCAGGCGGAGGACCCGTGGGTGCTGGCGATGCTGCGGCGAACCCATCTGCTGCGCCAGGCGGTGGATGCGCTGGGGGTTGGGTTCAACATCGTCACCGGGCTGCGGCTGTCGGTGGGCAAGCGCCGCGCGCGCGCGCCGGGGCCGCCCTCGCGGCTGCTCGATGCGGTGTGGATCGTGGCACTGCTGGGCCTGGCCGGGCTGATCGTGTGGCGCCTGTTCGGGTTTCTGGTCGCCGGTCTGGCCTGGAGCGATCTGGGCGAGGCGGTGCTGCTGGGCATGATCACGCTGCTGCGCGTGGCGGTGCTGATGGTGGCGGCGAGCCTGCTGTGGGTGCCGGTGGGGGTGTGGCTGGGGCTGCGCCCGGCCTGGGCGCGGCGCGCGCAGCCGGTGGCGCAGTTTCTCGCCGCCTTTCCGGCCAATTTGTTTTTTCCGCCGGTGGTGATGGGTATCGTCGCGTTTCACCTCACCCCCGACATCTGGCTCACGCCGCTGATGGTGTTGGGGACGCAATGGTATATCCTGTTCAACGTGATCGCGGGTGCGGCGGCATTCCCCGGTGATTTGCAGGAGGCATCGAGAAGTTTTCACATCGGCGGCTGGCTGTGGTGGCGCCGGGTGATCATTCCGGGCATTTTTCCGTACTATGTCACCGGCGCGATCACCGCCTCTGGTGGCTCATGGAACGCGGCGATCGTTGCCGAGGTGGCGAGCTGGGGCGACACCAAACTCACCGCGCACGGGCTTGGCGCCTATATCGCGCAGGCGACCGAGGCCGGCGACACCGCGCGCATCGTGCTGGGCGTGGTGGTGATGTCGTTGTTCGTGGTGCTGTTCAACCGGCTGCTGTGGCGGCCGCTCTATGCCTATTCCACCCGCCGCCTGGCGATCAGCTGAGGGAGCGCACGCATGGACGTGATCAGCGGCAACGAGACCCTGGTCGAGGTGGTCGGGTGTCGGCAGGCCTACCACAAGGACGCCTCCGCCGACGTGGTGGTGCTGGACGATGTCAATCTCACGCTGCGCGCCGGCGAGATCGTCGGGCTGCTGGGGCGCTCGGGGTCGGGCAAATCGACGCTGCTGCGCATCGTCGCGGGGCTGCTGCCGCCGACCGCGGGCGTGGTGAACTGGCGTGGCCAGCAGGTGCGCGGGCCGGCCGAGGGCATCGCCATGGTGTTTCAGAGTTTCGCGCTGTTTCCATGGCTCACCGTGCGGGAGAACGTGGAGATCGGGCTGGAGGCGCGCGGGGTGCCGCGGGCGGAGCGCGAATCGCGCGCCGAATCGGCGATCGATCTGATCGGGCTTGGCGGCTATGAGCACGCCTTCCCCAAGGAGCTGTCCGGCGGCATGCGCCAGCGCGTCGGGCTGGCGCGCGCGCTGGTGGTGCATCCTGATCTGCTGCTGATGGATGAGCCGTTCAGCGCGCTCGACGTGCTGACCGCCGAGACGTTGCGCACCGACCTCATCGAGCTTTGGTCGGAGGGAAGGCTGCCGTTGAAATCGGTGCTGATGGTGACGCACAACATCGAGGAGGCGGTGCTGATGTGCGACCGCATTTTGGTGTTCTCCTCCAATCCAGGACGTGTCGCCAGCGAATTGATCGTGCCGTTTTCGCATCCGCGCAACCGGCTCGCGCCGGATTTTCGCCAGATGGTGGATGATATCTACGCCATGATGACCCGCCGGCCGGTGCCGGTGCGCGCGCCGGCGCAGGGGGCGGCGGCACCCGCGGTGGCCAAGACGCCGGCGATCCATTCGGTGTCGGTCAATCTGCTCGCCGGGCTGATGGAAACCCTCGCCGCCCCGCCCTATGACGGCCACGCCGATCTGCCGCCGCTGTCGGCGGCGCTGCAACTGGAGATCGACGACATCCTGCCGATCGGCGAGGCGCTGTCGATGCTGGGATTTGGCGAGATGGTCGAAGGCGACATCCATCTTTCCGATTCCGGCATGGCCTACGTGAACGGCGGCACCGATGAGCGCAAGCAGATTTTCGCCGCCGCGCTGAAGGCGCGCGTGCCGCTGGCGGTGGCGATCCGCCAGGTGCTGGATGAGCGGTGGAACCACCGCGCCTCGGCGGTGCGCTTTCGCGACGAGCTGGAAGACACGATGTCACCCGACTACGCCGAGGAGACACTGCGCGCGCTGATCAACTGGGGCCGCTACGCCGAGCTGTATGCGTACGACGAGGACGCCGACCAGTTTTATCTGGAAGATGAGGACGAGGAATAGGCGGCACCAACACCGCGAATTAACAAAAGTTCTTTGGTTCTTTCTTTCAAGAAAGAACGTTCTTTTTTAAAAAAAAGAACCAAAAAACTTCTGTAAATTTAGTGCGGCATCTGGATTAGACGTTGAAGCGAAACAGCAGCACGTCGCCGTCTTTCACCACGTATTCCTTGCCTTCGATGCGCAATTTGCCGGCTTCGCGGGCGCCGGCTTCGCCGCCGCCGGTGATGTAGTCCTCATAGGCGATGGTCTCGCAGGCGATGAAGCCGCGTTCGAAATCGCCGTGGATCACCCCGGCCGCGGCCGGCGCGCGGGTGCCCTGGGTGATGGTCCAGGCGCGGGTCTCTTTCGGGCCGACGGTGAAATAGGTGATCAGGCCAAGCAACTGGTGGCCCGCGCGGATCACCCGATCGAGCCCGCTGTCGGCGAGACCCAGATCGGCGAGGAATTCGCGCCGCTCCTCGGTGTCGAGCTGGCTCACCTCCGCCTCGATCGCGGCGGAGACGATGACGTGGGCAGCGCCTTCGGATTTGGCCAGTTCGGCAACGCGGGCGGAATAGGGGTTGCCGGTGGCCGCGTCCGCCTCGGCGACGTTGCAGACATACAGGACCGGCTTGGTGGTGAGCAGTTGCAGCCGTCGCGCGGCTTCCGCGTCGGCTGGCGCGATGGCGGTGCGGGCGGGTTTTCCCTCGATCAGGGCGGCGATGATGGGTTCCATCAGCGCCACCTGGGCGATGCTTTCCTTGTCACCGCCCTTGGCTTTTTTCTGTGCCGCGGGCAGGCGTTTTTCAAGACTGTCGAGATCGGCGAGCATCAGCTCGGTGGCCACCGTCTCGGCGTCGCGGATGGGGTCGATGCTGCCTTCGACATGGGTGATGTCGGAATCCTCGAAGCAGCGCAGCACGTGCACGATGGCGTCGGTCTCGCGGATGTTGGCGAGGAACTGGTTGCCCAGCCCCTCACCGCGCGAGGCGCCGCGCACGAGGCCGGCGATATCGACGAACTCCAGAGAGGTGGGCACGATCTTTTGTGATTTGCCGATCCGCGCCAGCGCCGACAGCCGTGGGTCGGGCACCGCCACCCGCCCGACATTGGGCTCGATGGTGCAGAACGGATAATTCGCCGCCTGGGCCGCCGCGGTGGCGGTCAGCGCGTTGAACAGGGTTGATTTGCCGACATTGGGCAGCCCGACGATCCCGCAATTGAAGCCCATCAGTCCTTGTCCTGTGTGAGAAGCGCGACGCGGGTCATAAACGCCTCGGCCTGCCCGGCGGCGAGCAGCGGGGCGGCATCGGCGAGCGCGTCGAGCAGGGCGGTGAGCCAGTCCTGGTCCACCTTGGCGAAATCGCCGAGCACGTGGCCGGTGACGCGGTCCTTGTGGCCGGGGTGGCCGATGCCCAGGCGCACCCGCCAGTATTCGGGCGTGCCGAGCATGCGGTCCATGCTGCGCAGCCCGTTATGGCCGGCCGCGCCACCACCGCGCTTGACCCGCACGCGGCCTGGCGCGAGATCCAGCTCGTCGTGAAAAGCCGTGATCTGTTCGGGCGGGATCTTGAAGAAGCCGGCCGCCGGCTGCACCGATTCGCCCGATGCGTTCATGTAGGTCATCGGTTTGAGCGCCAGTATCCTGTGCCCGCCAAGCGTGCCCTCGGCGATCATGCCCTTGAAACGTTGCCGCCAGGGGCTGAAACGATGGACGGCGGCGATGCGGTCGAGCGCCATGAAGCCGATATTGTGGCGCTGGCGTGCCATGCCGGCCTCCGGATTGCCCAGACCAACCCAGAGCAGCATGTCACGCCACCACCAAAACAGCGTCCCGCGACGGGCGGGATTACTTCTTGGCGGCGGGCTTGCCCGGCGCCTTGGTGCCACGCGCCGGCGCGGCCGCGGCCGCGGCGGGCGCGTTCGGGTCCGCCGCCACTTCCTGCACCTTGGTCGGCGGCGCGACGGTGGCGATCACGAAGTCACGATCCTGGATCACCGACCGACAGCCCTCGGTGCCCTTGAGGTTGGACCAGCGGATGTTGTCGTTGATGTCGAGCGCGCCCAGATCGGCGTCGAAGCGCTCGGGGATGTGCTCGGGATCGACGCGCACCTCGACGCTGTGGCGCACCACGTTCAGCACGCCGCCGCGCTTGATGCCCGGGCAGGTGGCGTCGTTGAGGAAATGCACCGCCACCGACACGCTGATCGCCTCGCCGGGCGCCAGACGCTGGAAATCGACATGCTCGGGCGCGTCGGTCACCGGATGGAACTGCACGTCGCGCATCAGCGCGCGCACGCTGTCATCGCCGAGCTTGATTTCGTAGAGGCGCGAGCGCCAGCCGGATTTGTGCAGCTCGCGCATCACCTCGCGCGGGTCGAGCGCGATCAGCGACGGCGGCTGCCGCGCGCCATAGATGACGGCGGGAACCTTACCCGCCCTGCGTGTCGCCCGCGCCGCCCCCTTACCTGCACGCTCGCGCGACACGGCCTCGATGCTTGTCGTGTTGGCCATGATATCCTCGCATGATGAAACCCGCCGGCCTCCAGGGGTGCCGGCGTGGAGGCGGCCCTATAGGTCCGAACGGCGTGGTTGGCAAGCAGCAAGGGGGGGCGGACCGGCCGGCCGCCCCTCCCCGTTGCCGGGTCAGTCCGGCTCGGCGGGCATGCCGTCGATGGTCAGCCCGCGGTCGGTGGCCGAGACATGCACGGTCTGCCCGTCATGCACGCTGCCATCGAGGATGCGCCCGGCCAGCGCGTTTTGCAGGCTGCGCTGGATCACCCGCTTCAGCGGCCGGGCGCCATAGACCGGGTCGTAGCCCTCCGCGGCGAGCCAGCCGCGCGCCGTCTGGTCCAGATCGAGGGTGATGTTGCGGTCGGCGAGCAGGTGGCGCAGGCGGGCGAGCTGGATGTCAACGATGGTGGCCAGGTCGGCGCGTTGCAGGCGGGCGAACAGCACCACCTCGTCCAGCCGGTTGAGGAACTCGGGCCGGAAATGCTGGCGCACGACGCCCATCACCTGGCCCTGGACCATCGCGGTGGGTTCGCCCTCGGGCTGGGCGGCCAGGATGTCGCTGCCCAGGTTGGAGGTGAGCACGATGATGGTGTTGCGAAAATCCACCGTGCGCCCCTGCCCGTCGGTCAGCCGCCCGTCATCGAGCACCTGCAGCAGGATGTTGAAGACGTCCTCGTGCGCCTTTTCCACCTCGTCGAACAGGATCACCTGATAGGGGCGGCGGCGCACCGCCTCGGTCAGCACCCCGCCCTCGTCATAGCCGACATAGCCGGGCGGCGCGCCGATCAGCCGGGCGACGGCGTGCTTTTCCATGAACTCGCTCATGTCGATGCGCACCATCGCGCGCTCGTCATCGAACAGGAATTCCGCCAGCGCCTTGGACAGTTCGGTTTTGCCGACGCCGGTGGGCCCGAGGAACAGGAAGCTGCCGATCGGCCGGTTGGGGTCCTGCAGGCCGGCGCGGGCGCGGCGGACCGCGTTGGCCACCGCGCGCAGTGCCTCCTCCTGGCCGACCACGCGGCGGCGCAGATCGTCCTCCATGCGCAGCAGCTTGGCGCGCTCGCCCTGCAGCATCTTTTCCACCGGCACGCCGGTCCAGCGCGCGACCACCGAGGCGATCGCCTCCTCGTCCACTGCCTCGTTGACCAGCTTGCCGTCCTGCTCCTGGGCGAGCTTGCGCTCCAGCTCGGGGATCACGCCGTAGCGCAGCTCGGAGGCGCGGGCGAGATGGCCCTCGCGCTGGGCGACGTCGGCCTCGTTGCGGGCCTGGTCGAGCTGTTCCTTGAGTTTTTGCGATTCGGCCAGCACCTGCTTTTCGGCCTGCCAGGCGGCGGTGAGCGCGTTGGATTTCTCCTCCAGCTCGGACAGCTCATGCTGCAACTTGCCCAGCCGTTCCTGCGAGGCGGCGTCGGGCTCCTTTTTCAGCGCCTCGCGCTCGATCTTGAGCTGGAGCAGCCGGCGGTCCAGCTCGTCCAGCTCCTCGGGCTTGCTGTCCACCTGCATGCGCAGCCGGCTCGACGCCTCGTCCATCAGGTCGATCGCCTTGTCGGGCAGGAAGCGGTCGGTGATGTAGCGCGCCGAGAGGGTGGCGGCGGCGACCAGGGCGGCGTCGGAGATGCGCACGCCGTGGTGCAGCTCGTATTTCTCCTTGATGCCGCGCAGGATGGAGATGGTGTCGGCGACGGTGGGCTCACCGACGAACACCGACTGGAAGCGCCGCGCGAGGGCCGCGTCCTTTTCGATGTGCTTGCGATATTCATCGAGCGTGGTGGCGCCGATGCAATGCAGCGTGCCGCGCGCCAGCTCGGGCTTGCGCAGGTTGGAGGCATCCATCGCGCCATCGGCGCGGCCGGCGCCGACCAGCGTGTGCAGCTCGTCGATGAACAGGATCACCCGCCCTTCGGCGGATTCGATCTCCTTGAGCACGCTCTTGAGACGTTCCTCGAACTCGCCGCGATATTTCGAGCCGGCGACCATCGAGCCCAGATCGAGCGAGAGCAGCTGCTTGTCGCGCAGCGCCTCGGGCACGTCGCCATTGATGATGCGCAGCGCCAGGCCCTCGACGATGGCGGTCTTGCCCACGCCGGGCTCGCCGATCAGCACCGGGTTGTTCTTGGTGCGCCGCGCCAGCACCTGGATGGTGCGGCGGATTTCCTCGTCTCGGCCGATCACCGGGTCGAGCTTGCCCTCGCGGGCGAGCGCGGTGACGTCGCGGGCGTATTTCTTCAGCGAGTCAAAGCCGGCCTCGGCGTTGCGACTGTCCACCTTGCGGCCCTTGCGGATGGCGGTGACGGCGGCGGCGAGCGCCTGGGCGGTGGCGCCGGCGTCGCGCAGGGCGCGCGCGGCCGGGCCGTCGGAGGCGGCAAGGCCCACCAGCAGCCGGTCCTGCGCGACGAAGCTGTCGCCTTCCTTGGTGGCGGTCTGCTGGGCGCTGTCCAGCACGCGCACCAGATCGGGGGTGATCTGCGGCTGTCCGGCGCCGCCACCCTGCACCTTGGGCTGTTTGGCAAGCTCGGCCTCCACCGCGCGCAGTGCCGCCGCGGGGTCGCCCTGGGCGGCGCGGATCAGGCCGGCGGCGGCACCCTCCTCGTCATCGAGCAGCGCCTTGAGCAGATGCTCGGGGCCGACGCGCTGGTGGAATTCGCGGATGGCGATGGTCTGCGCGGCCTGCAGGAAGCCCTGGGCGCGCTCGGTGAATTTCTCGATGTCCATGTTCTTTGTCCCTTTCGCAGGCGACGGTCAGCCCAGGCCCCGCTCGCGGCGACCTGGCTGCCTCACGGATGCGAGATGGGCGGCCGGGGGGGCGATGTGAAGGGGGCGATGCGAGGGCCAGGCTCGCGCGCCGCAGCGAGGGGCGCATTGCGCTGGATCAGGGCATCGAACGCCATACGCTGGATCAGGGCGGTTCAGACCACCGCGGCGAAGCGCCCGTCCGGCCCGAGCAGCTCCAGCACCCCCGAGCTGATCTGATAGAAGGCGCCGTGCAGCCGCAGCCGGCCGGCGGCGATCCGCTCGGCGATCCAGGGGTAGCCGCGCAGATTGTCGAGCGAGACCAGCACGGTTTCGTGCTCGCAGGCGAGGCGGGTGGCCTCGGGGTCGGCGAAGCGGCCTTGCACCCGGTCGCGGGCGCGCGCGGCGATGTGCATCCATGGCCCGACGAAATCAGACCCGGTGCGCGGCGTGCCGTGCAGCAGCGCATGCACGCCGCCGCATTGGGCGTGGCCCATCACCACGATGTCGGGGATCTCCAGCCCGCAGACGCCGAATTCCAGCGCCGCGCTGGTGCCGTGATAGGCGGCATCGGGCTGATAGGGGGGCACCAGATTGGCGACATTGCGGATGACGAACAGCCCGCCGGGCGGGGCGCTGAAGATCAGCGCGGGGTCGAGCCGGCTGTCGGAGCAGGCGATGACCAGGGCGAGCGGCGCCTGGCCCTGTTCGGCGAGCTGTTCATAGCTCGCCCGGCGCTCCGGCCAGGCGTCGGCGCGGAAATGTCGGTAGCCGTTCAACAAGCGATCCATGCGGGGCTCCTGGCAGGCACGCGAGGGGGGAGCGGGGGCCGCGGCCCGCGTGGGCATGGCGGGCGATGCGCGCCACCGGCGCGGTGTCCGCGGCTGGCCTCGGGTAGCAACCGACACCTTTCGGGTCAACCGCGTGACGCGGGGGGCGGGTCGACCGCGTGGCGCGGGGCAGGTTTGGTATTGATTTACGTCAATGCGTGAATTGGCCGCCGGTCGCGAGCATCATCCAGCGCGTGCGGTCCGGCACGGGCGGAGGACACGCCATGGCTTATCGGTCGATGCGCGACTTCATCGCAGCACTGGAGCAGCGCGGCATGCTGCGCCGGATCACCCGCGAGGTGGATCGCGGGTGGGAGCCGGCGTGTCTGGCCAAATGGATGTACCAGGCGCTGCCCGACGAGCAGCGCTTTGGCCTGGTGTTCGACAAGGTGGCCGGCAGCGACATCAGCCTTGCCACCGGGCTGCTTGGCGCGTCGGTGCACAGCTATGCCCTGGCACTTGGCGTGGAGCCCGATGGCATCAACGAAAAATGGGTGGATGCCATCAACAACCGGGTCGGCCCGGTGGAGGTGCGGACCGCCGCGTGCCAGCAGGTGGTGCATGTGGGCGAGCAGGTGCGGCTGAGCGATCTGCCGATCCCGGTGTGGACGCCGGGCAAGGATGCCGGGCCGTATATCACCACCAACATGCTGACCCGCCACGCGACCACCGGCGCGCAGGGCATGGGGGTCTATCGGACGCAGGTGCGCGATGAGCGCAGCGTGATCGTCAATCTCAGCCCCGGCCGGCAATCCTTCGCGCGCACGCAAAGCCACACCGAGCAGGGCAGGCCCGCGCCGATCGCGTGGATCATCAGCGCCGAGCCCGCGGTGCATCTCGCGGCGGTGGCCAACCTTCCTTATGGCACCGACGAGATCGAGGTGGCCGGCGGGCTGGTCGGCGGCCCGATCGAGATGGT
>DAHWBL010000100.1 GCA_027323595.1 Acetobacteraceae bacterium
GAGGCGCGCACCGGGGCGGCCCGGCTGGCCGATGGCTGGCAGCGCACGCTGCACCGGGTGGCGCTGGTGCAGGCCGACGCCGCCGACGCCGCGCGCGCCGGCCTCACCCGCGCCCCCGCCTTCGCCCGCCGGCTGGACGCGCTGCGCCGCGAAATCGACATCGCCGGCCCCGGCCTGCTGGCGGTGAGTGCCCGCGACGCCGCCGGCGCGACCCTGTGGTCGGTGCGGCTCGCTCACCCCCCGGTGCCCGGCGCCGGCGAGGCGATGACCGCCGACAGCTCCGCCGACGACGCCTTCCGCCAGATCGCCGACAGCGGCCAGGACCATGCCATCGGCGCGCCCATGCCAGGCCCCGATGACGGGCAGTGGCACATCACCCTGGCGCGCGGCATCTGGGACGCGCCGGTCTCGGCCGGCGATGCCCTCACCCCGGCCAGGCTGCTGCGCGCGGTGACCCTGATCACCCTGGACCCGCAGGCGGCGCGCGACCCGGCCGACCACGGCGCGGCGACCGACACGCGGATCGGGCCAGGCGATCTGGTCAGTCTGGTGCGCACCGACGGGCTGGTGCTGGCCAGCACCGACATGACCACGATCGGCGCCCGCCTGCGCATCCCGCCGCTGGCCGGCGGGCCGACGGTCGCTGCCGCGCGCACCCCCGACCATGTGGACACCCACGTCGCCACCCAGGCAGGGTCGCCACGCACCGAGCTGTGGCGACCGGTCGACGACGCCACGCTGCTGCTGGTCGGGCTCGACGAGGCGCGGCGCCAGGCGACGAGCACCCAGATCGAAACCTGGACGCAGCGCTCCGCGCTGGTGATGGCGGGGGCGGCGATGCTGCTGGCCACCGCCCTGCTCGGCGCGCTGCGCCACCGCCGCGGTCTGCGCGAGGAACGGCTGCGCACCCTGGAACTGGCGCACCGCGAGGCGCTGCTGCGCCAGATCGCCGAGCGCGCCGCCGACCTGATCGCGCTGCACGACGAGGCGCTGCGCACCATCTACGCCAATCCCGCCCATCGCACCCTGCTCGGCTTCGACCCGGCCAGCCTGATCGGCCAGGATTTCACCAGCTTCGTGCTGCCCGAGGACGCCGAGGCGGTCGATGCCGAGATCACCGCCCAGCAGCATGAGGGCGGCACCCGCCGGCTCACCTACCGTGCCCGCCACGCCTCCGGCCGGGTGCTGTGGCTGGAGACCGAGATGGTCGCCATCGCCGCCCCGCCGGGCGCGGACGCCGGCGCGGTGCGCGCCATCTCGATCAGCCGCGACATCACCCGCCGGATGCAGAACCAGCAGACCCTGCGCGAGACCCAGCAGCAGATGGCCGCCCTGCTGCGGCTGGGCCCGGGGGTGCTGTATCGCCGCGCGCTGAGCGTCGATGGCTCGCAGCTCGCCATGGAGATCGAGTTTCCGGCCGCCCCGGCGCCGCGGCTGCCGGCGCTGCGCGCCTGGGGGCTGGAGGTGGATGGCACGGTCGCCGCCGACCGGTTCGAGGCGAGCATCCATGCCGCCGACCGCGACCAGCGCGCGCGTGCCATCGCGCGCTGCCTGCGCACCGGCCAGGCGGTGGTGGAATATCGCCAGCAGGACCCCGCCGGCGCCATCCATTGGCTGCGCGACGAAATGCGCATCGCCGCACCCGACCCCGACACGCCGCGCGCCATCGTGGGCTATCTCACCGATGTCAGCGCCGAGCATGACGCCAAGGCGCGCCTAGCGCAGGCCGAGCGGCTGGCCAGCCTGGGCGAGATGGCCACCGCCATCGCCCATGAGATGAACGTGCCCCTCGCCACCATCGCCATGGCCGCCGAGAACGGGCTGCGCCACATCGAGCGCGGCCACGGCGCCGACGGCTCGGTGGCCGGCAAGCTGCGCCGGATCATCGACCAGGCCGGGCGGGTCGGCCGGGTGATCGAGCATGTCCGCCTGTTCGGCCGCGGCCAGCCCGCCGAGGCCAGCGAATTCGCCCTGATCGACGTGGTGCGCGACGCGCTGCTGCTGACCCAGTCGCGCATCGATTCCGCCGCGCTGTCGGTGTCGCTCGATCTGCCCGAGGGCCTGGCGCGGCTGCATCTGGCCCCGATGCTGCTTGAGCAGGTGCTGATGAACCTGATCGTCAACGCCGCCGACGCCTATGACGAACGCAATGCCGGCGCCGCCACGCGCCAGATCCGCATAGGCGCGCGCCAGCAGGGCGGCTGGATGGTGGTCAGCCTCGCCGACCAGGCCGGCGGCATCCCCCCCGCGGTGATCGAGCGCGTGTTCGACCCGTTCTTCACCACCAAGCCGCCGGGCAAGGGCACCGGGCTGGGGCTGTCGATCAGCTTCGCCGCGGTCGCCGAGATGGGCGGACATATCCGCGTCCGCAACGAGGCCGGCGGCGCGCTGTTCGAGATCGAGCTGCCGATCACCTCGGACCAGCCCGCCACCGCGCCGACGGTGCCGGCATGAGTCATATCGCGCCGATCCACACGATCCAGGCCGGCCGCTATCGGACCAGGCGCGCACGCGGCTGGAAATTGTGGCTGATGCTCGCGATCCTGCTGCCGGTGATGTTCGCCGTGGTCAGCGGCATCTATCTGCGCGAGCGCACCATCGCCTGGCAGAATTTCAACATCCGCCAACAGGAGCTGGCGCGGCTGACCGCCCAGGCGATCGACGCGCGGCTGTCGGCGGTGACGGTGGCGGCACGGGTGCTGTCGCTGTCGCCCATGCTGCGCCCGGGCCCGACCGATCCCGCCTGGCAGGAGCAGGCGCGCCTGGCCACCGCGGCACTCGGCGGCTGGGTGGTGCTGTGCCAGATGGACACCCCGCCGGCGCGCCTGTTCGACACGCTGCACCGGCCCGGCACGCCGTTCCCGCCGTTCAGCGACGCCGCCCGCGCAGAGGTGGCGCGCACCCATGCCGCCGCCCTCGCGTCGGACCAGCCGGCGGTGTCGGACCAGTTCATCTCCCCGCTCACCGGAGCCGCGGTGGTGATGGTCGCGGTGGCCACCCCCACCACGCCGGGCGACGACCGCCGGCTGATCGTCGATTACGTCATCGAGGCGGCCGGCCTCGCCGGGCTGCTGACGCCGCAGCATCTGGGCGAGCAGGCGCAGGTGACGATCCGCGATGGCAACGACACGATCATCGCCACCACCCACGCCCACCCGCAGGACACCGCCGCCCACGCCGCGCGCTGGCAGGACCCGGCGCATCAGCGCTCGGAGGGACTCTTCCAGGACGTCGCCGCCACCGGCATGACCTCGCTCTACGCCTATCAGCGCCCCGAGGCGGCGCCGCGCTGGCGCGTGGTGGTGGTGGCGCCGCTGCTGGCGCGCGCGCTGCTGGTCGGCGGGCCGCTATGGGCACCGATGCTGATGGCCGCGGTGCTGCCGGCGCTGCTGCTGCTCACGCTGGGAACGGTGGTGCGCATGCGCCACGCGAACCGCACCGCGCTCGACCAGCTCGACCGCATCCTCGCCAAGGTGCCGGCGGCGATCTTCGTCGATCTGGTGCATCCCGACGGCCGCCGCGAGCGCCGCTTCATCAGCCACAGCGCGCGGCAGTTGCGCGACGGCAAGTGGGTCGATCTGCCCGACGATCCGGTCCGGCTCGCGCGCGTGCTCACCCCGGCCAACGCCGAGGCCTTCGCCGAATTCCGCGCCGAGGTCAGGCGCAGCGGCCGTGGCGACATCGAGTTCACCGTGCCCGGCGAGGGCGGGCGCAGACATGATTTCCGCACCGCCGAAATCTGCTTCGAACGGCGCCCCGACGGCAGCCTGCTGGTGGTCGGCTGCGTCACCGACATCACCGCCGCCAACGCCGCGCGCCAACGCCTGCAACAGGCCGAAAAGCTCGCCGTGCTGGGCGAGGTCGCCGCCGGCATCGCGCATGAAATGAACCAGCCGCTGGCGGCGATCGCGATGGCCGCCCAGAACGGCGTGCGCGCGCTGACCCGCGAGCCGGCCAACCCCGCGCGCGCGCGCGCCAAATTCACCCTCATCCACACCCAGGTCGCGCGCATCTCCGCGGTGGTCAACCACATCTCGCTGTTCGGCCGCGCCGGAATTTCGGCCGCCGCGCCGTTCGCGGTGGCAGGCGTGCTCGCCAACGCGCTGCGCCTCGCCGAGCCAAGGCTGGCCGAACAGAACATCAGCGTGCGCCAGGAGATCGACCCGGCGCTGCCGACGGTGTTCGGCGTGGACATCATGCTCGAACAGGTGCTGCTAAACATCCTCATCAACGCCGCCGAGGCCTATCAGACCCACACCGACGCGCAGGCGCGCACGCTGCTGGTGCGCGCCCATCTGGTCGGCCCGCAGCGGCTGCTGATCAGCATCGCCGACCATGCGGGGGGGATCGAGGCGGCCACGGCGGCGCGGG
>DAHWBL010000123.1 GCA_027323595.1 Acetobacteraceae bacterium
AATCCGGTCGCCTGTCAGGAGGGTTGACCGGCCAGCTTGCCGGGGCGACCGGATCGGGGTTGATGCGGCTGTCGTCTTCGGGTGCTGGCACGCGCATCGATTATGATTACGAGGTCGCGGTGTCGGGCAAGGCCGCCTCGATCGGCGGACGTTTGATGCAGGGCGCGTCGGCGCTGGTGATCGGGCAGTTTTTCGAGCGCTTCGGGCGGCAGCTCGGCGCGCCGGTGCATGCGGTGGCGGGCGGTTCGCCGGGAGTGTTGGCGCGGCTCGCGGCCTGGTTCGCATCCTTGTTCGGAGGTGGCGCATGAAGCCGCGCGCGTTCGATTATGCCCGCCCCGAGACGCTCGCCGAGGCGCTCGATCTGCTCGGCGAATTCGGTGATGCGGCGCGCGTGGTTGCGGGCGGCCAGTCGCTGACCGCGATGCTCAATTTGCGTCTGCTCGAACCATCCTTGCTGATCGACATCGCGCGGCTGCGCGAGCTCGATTTCATCAGGGTGGAAAAGGGATTTCTTGAAGTCGGCGCGGCGGTGACGCAGGACCGGCTGCTGGCCTGGCCGGGGCTTGGTGCGCACGTGCCGCTGCTGGCGCAGGCGCTGCCGTGGGTCGGGCATTTCCAGACCCGTAACCGTGGCACGGTGTGCGGCTCGCTCGCCCATGCCGACCCGAGTTCGGAGCTGCCGCTGTCGCTTGCCGCGCTGGGTGGCGAGGTGGTGCTGCGCTCGGCGCGCGGCAGCCGCACGCTGCCGGCCGGCGAGTTCCAGCGCGGCCTGCTGACCACCGCGCGCGCGCCTGATGAGCTGATCGTTGCCGCCCGGTTTCCGGTCGGGGCGACGCGCACCGCATTTCGAGAGATCGCCCGCCGGCATGGGGATTTCGCGATCGTGGCGGTTGCCGCGGTGGTCGTGCCGGGCGGCGTGCGGCTGGCCGCGGGCGGGGTGGCCGATCGGCCCGGCGTGGTCGTGGTGAACGATCTCGCGCCGGCGGCGGTGGCGGAGCGGCTGAACGGGTTTGCGTGGGAACTGGGCGGCAGCGACGACATTCATGCCACCGCGCGCTATCGCCGCGACCTGGTGCGCAGCCTGGGCGCGCGCGTGATCGAGGAGGCTTTGGCATGCGCCGCATAAATCGTGACGAACAGGCATTGATCAAGCTGACGCTCAACGGCACGCCGGTTGCGGCGCGCGCCGAACCGCGTTTGCTGTTCAGTGATTTTCTGCGCCACCAGCTTGGCGCCACCGGCACGCATGTCGGGTGCGAGCATGGGGTGTGCGGCTGCTGCACGGTGATGGTCGATGGCGTGGCGACGCGTTCGTGCCTGATGCTCGCGGTGCAGGCGGAGGGGCGGGAGGTGCGAACCGTCGAAGCGCTCGCCGGCCCCGAGCTGGAGCTGAACGACCTGCAACGCGCGTTTCGCGAAAATCATGCGCTGCAATGCGGGTTTTGCACGCCTGGAATTCTGATGTCGTTCACGGATTATCTCGCGCGGGAAAATGCGGACGTATCCGCCGAGGCGGTGCGGGACGTGCTTGGCGGCCATATCTGCCGGTGCACCGGCTATCAGGGCATCGTTGATGCCATTGTTGAAACAGCGAAGGGGAGCATGACACCATGACCGAGCCATTGTTGCGTGAGCTTGTCACCATCGGCGGCAAGAATGTCGTTCTGCAGCACCGCGCGTCGCCGGTGGCGAACGAGGGCGTGGTGGAAAACGCCGACATGTTCCGCATGTTGAACATATTTTCCGACGAGTTCACGCCGAGCAATTTCGCCAAGGCGGACGGCACGCCGCTGCGGCTGTTCACCTCGGCCGGTGCGAAAATCGATGTCTCCAAGCGCAGCAAGGAAGATATGGGTTTTTGGCACCGCAACATCGATGCGCACGAGGTGATCCTGTGCATCAAGGGCGCGCTGAAGTGGGAGACCGAGATGGGCACCAGGATCATGCATCCCGGTGACATGCTGCTGATCCCGAAGGGGATCGCGCATCGCTCGATGCTGTGCGAGGACAGCCTTGACGAGAACGTGCTGCTGGAGCTGAAGCTGACCGACGAGCTGGTCTATGTCGGCGACAAGAAATGACCGAGGCGGCCGGCTTTGATCTGCTGATCCGTGACATCAGTTGGCTGATCACCGTCGATCCGGATCGGCGGGTGATCCGTGACGCCGCGATCGGGGTGCGCGATGGGGTGATCGTGGCGATCGGGAAGTCGGCCGACCTGGCCGACCACCCCGCGGCACGGGTTGTCGATGCGGCGGGCGCGGTTGCAACGCCTGGGCTGGTGGATTGCCATCTGCATTCCTCGTTTCAGCTCTCCCGCGGCCTTGCCGACGAGAGCAACGCGCAGTCGTTTCTGTTCGACCGGATGTATCCGTACGAGGCGGCGCTCGAAGGCGAGGATGTTCGGGTTTCCGCCAGCTTCGCGGCGATGGAACTTCTCAAGCATGGTGTCACCTGCTTCATCGATCCGGGCAATTATCATCCCGAGGAATCGGTCGAGGGGGTGATGGCGACCGGCATCCGCATGGTGGTCTCGCGTTCGTCGTTCGATCTCACCAAGTCGGTGCTTGGGCTTTTGCCGGACCGGATGATCGAAGATACGCAGACCGCGCTGGCCCGGGCCGAGGAGGTGCTGGTTCGTCATGGCGCCAGCGGCAACCCGCGCCTGCGCGCGAGCGCCTCGTTTCGGGGCCTGAACAACGCATCTGACGAACTGATCCTTGGTCTCAAGCGGCTTGCCGATCAGCACAAGACGCTGCTGCAAACCCATGCGTGTTTCAGCTATTCCACCCATGATGCGTCGGTCAGCCGGTGCGGCATGGCCGAGATCGAGCGGCTCGAATCGCTCGGGGTGCTGGACAGCCGGATGCTGCTGGTGCACTCGGGCTGGCTGGAGCCGCAGGAGATCGCGATCATCGCGCGGCGCAAGCCGTCGCTGGTGTGTGCGCCGAGTTCCAGCCTGCATAACGGCTATGGCAATTTCGCGGTTGGCAAACTGCCGGAGCTGCTGGCGCTTGGCGTCAATGTCGGGATCGGGTCTGATCATGCGAGTTCCGGCATCGTGGACATGACGCAGGAGATGCGTCTTGCCTGCTGCTGCTACAAGGAAGTGCGGATGAACCCGCGCGTGATGCCGCCCGAGACGGCGGTGGAGATGGCCACCATCAACGGCGCGCGCGCGGCCCTGTGGGATGACCGGATCGGCAGCATCGAGATCGGCAAGGATGCCGACATCGTGCTGTTCGACACGCTGCGGCCGGAATGGCAGCCGCTGATCAATCCGGTTTCGAACCTTGTTTATTCCGCCACGGGAGATTCGGTGCGCGACGTGTTCGTCGCCGGTGAGCAGGTGGTTCGTGACGGCAGGCTCACCCGGGTCGACGAGGCGGAGATCTATCGCGAAATCCCGCGTGCCGTCGCGCGGTTCAGCGGCCGGCTCGACATGTCCAGGATCGTGACCCTGCGCTGGCCGGTGTCGTGAGCGGCAGGGCCGAATATCGCTGATTGCTCGATAAATTCATGTCTTTTGAGGAGACACCCATGGACGCTCCCATGCAGAACTATACCGGCCCCGTCGCGGGCCCGGCCGATGCGGTGCATGACACCAGCCACCTGCGCAGCCTGCGCACCACGCTCGAATGGCTGGAGAAAAGCGGTGATCTGATCACCACCGACAAGCCGGTGGACCCTGATCTGGAAGTGACCGGCCTGCAGAAGCTGATGGATGGCGGCCCGCCGGTGCTGTTCAACAATGTCAAGGGCAAGCCCAATCATCGTGTGCTGACCAATCTTTTTGGTGACATGGCGACGATCAACAAGATGTTCGGCTGGGACAGCGACAAGCATCGCACGGTGCGCCTGGCGCGCGCGCTGGCACGCCCGGTCCCGCCGCAACTGATCGAGCAGGCGGATGCGCCGTGCCAGGAAG
Source organism: Acetobacteraceae bacterium (assembly GCA_027323595.1). Classification (GTDB taxonomy): domain Bacteria; phylum Pseudomonadota; class Alphaproteobacteria; order Acetobacterales; family Acetobacteraceae; genus CAIVDX01. The sequence goes on from DAHWBL010000123.1 coordinate 3,929, forward strand.
TTGTCGTCACCGACCCGAAGGATGTGAACGAGTATCTGGTGCCGATCCGTCACACCGCGCTGGAGAAGGACCTCACCGTCGGCTCGGGCATTCGCCTTGTGTCGGGTGCGGCGTTCGGCGATGGCACCGACGTTGGCTATAACCGGATGAATTTCCGCTGGGGCAATGTGGGGACGTTCCAGATATCGCCTGGTTCGCACATGTGGCAGGTGGTGAGCGAGGCGTATCGGCAGAACAAGCGTGTGCCGATCACCATGTGCTTCGGGGTTCCGCCGGCCTGCACGCTGCTTGCGGGGGCGGCGTTTGATTATGTGATTCTTCCTTATGGCTGCGATGAACTTGGCGTGGCTGGCGCGGCGCAGGGCTTCCCCGTGCGGGTGGTCAAGGCGCGCACGGTGGATGCCTGGGCGATCGCGGATGCCGAGATGGTTCTGGAGGGCTACATCGATCCGAAGGACCGGCGGTTCGAAACCTCCGAGGCGGAGGCGGATCAGACCCAGGGCAAGCACCATTTCCATCCGGAATGGGCCGGCTATATGGGCAAGGCCTACAAGGCGCCGACCTTTCATGTGACCGCGGTGACGACGCGCAAGCCGCAGAGCAAGCCGATCATTTACGCGCTCGGCGCGCACACGCTCGATGAGCATAACATCGACACCTCGATCCGCGAGGCGGCGATGTTCGAGCTGTGCAACCGGATGCAGCCCGGCGTCGTGCAGGACGTCAACATTCCCTATTCGATGACCGACTGGGGCGGGGTGATCATCCAGGTGAAGAAGCGCAACCAACTGGAGGAGGGCTGGCAGCGCAATTTCCTGGCGGCACTTCTGTCGACCTCGCAGGGGATGCGCCTGGCCATCGCGGTCAGTGAAGATACTGATATATACAGCATGGATGAAATCATGTGGGCGTTGACGACGCGCGTCAATCCGCACACCGACATTCTCAACCCAACGCCTGGCGGGCGCGGGCAGACCTTCATGCCGGCGGAGCGGATGACCGCGGCCGGCAAGGAGTGGACGGCCAGCAACACGCGCTACGAAGGCGGCATGGGGATCGATGCGACGGTGCCGTTCGGTTACGAGACCGATTTCATGCGCCCGGTCTATCCGGTGGATCGTGTTCGTCTGGAGGATTTTTTCACCAGCGAGCAGATCAGCAACGTCAAAGGCCGGCTCAAGGGATGGACCGAATTGCTCGCCAAGACAGGGCGCTGATCGGCAAGGGGGGGAAGGGCTGATGGGCGCGGATGGATTTGGCGGGCACGATCTGGCGATCGCGTATCGCCCGGTTGGTGATCTGCTGGCGGACTATGCGGCGCGCCATCCGCGCAAGGCGGCGATCGTCGATCTCGACCAGGATGTGACGATCGATTACGGTGATCTGCTGGCGGCGGTGACCGATATTGCGGTGCATCTGAAGCAGCGCGGCATCGGGCATGGCAGCCGGGTGGTGGTTCTGGCCGATGAGGTGTTGGAAAAGCTGCTTATATGGCTTGCACTTTGGCGAATCGGGGCGGTTGTGGCGCCGCTCAACATCGAGCTCAACGCGCGTCACATCGTTGATCTGACCAGGATGTGTCGCCCGGCGCTGGTGCTCGCGCATGACAAGCTTGAGTTGCCGGACGAGGATTTCGGTGCGCCGTTGGTTCGGTTCGGCCGGTGGGACGATGTTGCGGGGTCGGATTTTTTCGCCGGTGTGACGCGCAACACCTCTGCCGCGACGCTGCGCGAGAGCAATGCGCCGCAGGATCTGTCCTGCCTGTTCTGCACCTCGGGCACCACCGGGACACCAAAGATCGTTGCTTATGACCATGCGGCCTATTGGCTGAACGGGCTCGACACCATCGACATGCTGGAGTTGACGGGGCAGGACAGGACTCTCGAATATCGCTCCTTCGGCTGGAACTCGGCGCAGATTTTAAGCCTGATGCCGATGTTGCAAACCGGATTGACGCTGCATATGGCGCGAAGGTTTTCGCAGAGCAGGTTTTTCGACTGGATCAGGAACCACCAGATCAGCTTTGCCGTCGGCGTGCCAACGGTGATCAACATTCTTCTGACTAACGAGCAGGGAATTCGCGCGCAGGACGTGCCGTCATTGACGCGCATGACGTGCAGCACGGCACCACTTAGCGCCGAGCAGTGGCAGAGATTTGAGGCGATGTATGGCCTCAATCTGCTCCAGCTTTACGGAATGTCTGAAGCCGGCTGGATTTGTGGCAACACCATGCGTGACCGACGGGTGGGCACGGTGGGACGCCCGGCGATCCATCAGGAGTTCCGCGTGGTCGATGCCGCTGGCGTGCAGTGCCCGCCTGGCGTGGAGGGTGAGGTCACGATCGGCGGGCCGCAGGTGGCGGTTGGGTATCAGGAAGCCGATGGCACGATCTCGCCGATTCGCGGCAACCGGATCAAGACCGGCGACCTTGCGGTGGTGGATGACGAGGGATTTGTGCGGGTGACCGGGCGGACCAAGGATTTGATCATTCGTGTTGGCGTCAATATCGCGCCGGTCGAGATCGACGCGGTGCTGCTGGCGATCGAGGGCGTTCAGGAGGCGGCGGCGGTGGGTGTGCCGGACCCGATCTATGGCGAGGAGGTCGTGGCCTATGTCGTGGCGGTGCAGGGCAATCCGTTGAGTGCGGAAATGGTGATGGCGGCGTGTCGTGAGCAGTTGCCGGCGGCGAAGGTTCCAAAGCAGGTCTTCTTTGTTGACAAGCTGGTGCGCAACGATCGCGGCAAGGTTATCCGCGACGAACTGCGGTCCGACTGGCTGGGGCGGAAGGCGGCGTCGGCATGAGCGCGCCGTTCGTCGTTCCTTCGCCGAACGCAACGGCGCACATCGCGCTGTCGGATGGCAGCGCGATCATTGTGCGCCGGCATGGAAATCCGGATGGGCCGCGGTTGTATTTCAGCCATGGAAACGGGTTCGCAGCGGATGCGTATTTTCCGTTCTGGAAGGAGCTGCTAGGCGGTTTTGATATCGTTTTGTTTGATTTTCGCAATCATGGCTGGAACGAGCGCAGCGATCCGGCGCGGCATCGCTATGCGCAGATGGTGCATGATCTCGATGCGGTGGTGACCCAGGCCGAGGCCGCGTTTGGCTACAAGCCGGCTGTTGGCGTGTTTCATTCGATGTCCGCGCGCACCGCGATGAAGCATGCCGTCGAGCTTGGCTGGAGGTGGCGGGCGCTGGTGTTGTTCGATCCGCCGAACGTTCCACCGGCTTCGCATCCTCTTTATCCGGCCATGGAGATTTTCGAACAGCGGCTGGTGGCCTGGGCGGGAATGCGTCGGGAATTATTTGCCGATCCGTCCGAGCTGGCGGCGGAATATCATCGCTCGCGCACCAGCAGTGCGTGGGTCGCGGGCGCGCAGGAGCTGATGGCGCAATCGGTGTTGCGCAAGGACGCGGATGGTTGGCGGCTGGTGTGCGCGCCGGCGCTGGAAGCCGCCATCTACGGTGAAGCGACGACGCTCAATCTATGGCCGATGGCGTCGCAGTTCGGTGGTCCCACCAAGCTGATCGGTGCTGATCCGCAGATGAAGGGCGGGCCGGCGACGGGGCCGGCGAACCGGGCGCTTGGTCTTGAAAACGGATTTGATTACGTGTCGGTTCCGGGTACCGGGCATCTGCTGCAGATCGAGCGGCCGGAGCAATGTCTTGCCGAGATGCTCGGGTTTCTGCGGCAAAATGATATTCATCCGGCCGGATAGAAGCGGGCGCGGTCAGGCCCGCCCGGCCGCCAGCGCGAGGCGAATGGCGCGGCGGTCGATCTTGAGCAGGGTCGTGCGGGGCAATTGGGCCACGAACTCGATCTTTTCGGGAACCTTGTAGCCGCCCAGGATTTTGACGCGATCCTTCAGCGCGAGCACAAGCGCATCGTCGGCGGTGGCGCCCGCGCGCACCACGACCTGGGCGTGCGGCACGGTGAGGCCGGTGGTGCTCGTGACGGCAACGACAGCGGCCTCCAGCACGGCGGGATGCGCAGTGATGGCCGCCTCGATCTCGATCGGCGAGACCCACAGGCCTTTGACCTTGAACACGTCGTCCTCGCGGCCGGCGAACCAGAAAAATCCATCCTTGTCGACGTACAGATTGTCGCCGGTGATGGTCCATGGTCCGATGAAGGTTTCGCGCGATTTGTCGAATTTGCGCCAGTAGAAAAAGCAGGATGTGTTGCTCTTCACCCAGACCTGGCCTGGAATTTCCGGCTCGACGATGTCGTTTCCGTCGGCATCGACCAGGCGGATTTCGTAGCCGAACACGGGTTTGCCAAGGCTGCCGCGGCGCGACTGTCCGGGGCGGTTGGCGATCCATTCGTAGGTGACCTCGGCGCTGCCGATGGAGTCGAAAATCTCCACGCCGAACAATTCGTTGAAGCGCTCGAACAAGGATGGCGGCATCTTTTCGGATGCGCTCACCACCATTTCCACGCTGCTGAAATCCGAGCGCGGTTGGGCGGTGGCGCGATGCTCGACGAGCAGCTTGATGATGGTGGGAACGGTGATGAGCTTGCTGACCCGCGCGCGGTCGATGGCGGTGAGAAGTGCGGCCGGGTCTGGCGCCTGGCGCTGGATGACCGCGGTGGCGCCGACGCTGAGCGGGATCAGCACGCCGGGCCACAGACCGTGGGTGAAATATTTGCGTGAGGTGGCGAAGACCACGTCATGGGCGCGGTAGTTCCAGAAGGCGCCCTGTCGTGCCGGGACCACGATGAAATCATGGGTGAGATGGACGATGCCCTTGGCGGTGCCGGTGGTGCCGCCGGAATAGAACATGTAGCAGATGTCGTTGCGGTGGGCCTGGTGCGCGGGTGGATCGGCCTGGGTGGCGAGCAGTTGGGCGATGGTGGTGACGATGCGCGGCGGCTGGGCGGGTGTGGCTTCGCCGCGGATGATGACATGTTCCAAAGAAATGGGAAGATGGCTGGTGATTTCAGCAAGTTTGCCAAGCTGTTCGGCGTCGATGAACAGCGCGCGGGCGGCGGTGTCATCGAGGAAATAGAGCAGTTCGGGGTGCTTGTAGAGATCGGAGACGACCGCGGGAACCACGCCGGCATGGATCGCGCCGAGCCAGACGGCGAGATATTCGACGCTGTCCGTGGCGAACAGCAATATCCGCTCACCAGGGCGCAGCCCGAGCGCGCGCAGGCCGGTGGCGGCGCGGGTGATGAGCGACCACAGATCGCGATAGGAGATCGGCACATCATCGACGATCAGCGCGGGCTTGTCGGCGGTGGTGTCGCGAAGATGGCGGGCGAACAGCTGTTCGCAACCGTTGAAATATTCAGGGATCGGTGGGTCCTGCCACGAGCGCCAGTCCGGCGGGTAGATTTGTTCGTCCAGTGGGGTTGCGGCGCGGTGGATCATTGGTGGTTCACCCGGCGCGGTCCTGTTTGGAACCATCGAGCATGGAAAGTGAAAGTTCGCGATCGAGCGAGCCGACGATCAGGCCGAAGGAGCCGCAGCCGAACACCAGTGCCACGCCGGCGGTGACCAGCAGCGGCACCGCGAAATTGCCGGAGGCGGAGATGAGCAGGCCGGTGATGATCGGCGCGAAGGAGCCACCCACGTTGCCGCCGAAATTCTGCAATGACACCAGCGAGGAGACGATGTTGGGTGGCGCGACATCGATCGGCATCGAGTTCACCGAGGCGGTCGCGAGGCTCATCGCGCCGACCGCGCTGGTGAGCAGTGCGATGGCAAGCGTGGTGTCCTGTGCGTAGGCGCCGAGCACGGTGAAGATGGTTGCCGCGAGCAGGCCGCCGACGGCGAAGCCCTTGCGCACACGGGTGACCCGGCAGCCTTTGCGAATGAGATGGTCGCCGGCCCAGCCGCCGAGGACGACGCAGATGGCACCGACGAGAAACGGAATAATGCCGACCAGGCCGGTGGTTTGGATGGACATGTGCCGCTGCAGCACGAGGTAGCCCGGCAGCCAGGTGGCGAACACATAGTAGATGTAGAGATAGCCAGCCTGGCCGAGCATGATGCCCCAGGTGGTGCGATAGCGCAGCAGCGTGGACCAGCGAATTCCCGATGGAGGATGGCCCGCCGAGGCCACCATGGCGGTGGTGTTGGTGCGATAGACGGCGAACCACCAGACGATCCAGAGCAGGCCGATGCCGCCGGTGATCAGAAATGTGCCGATCCAGCCGGCATAGACATACACCGCCGAGGAAAGCGGGATGCCCACCATCAGGCCGATCTTGTTGCCGGAAAAAAATGTGCCCACGATGGTGGCGCGTTGTTCCTTCGGGAAGTTTTCGCGAATCACCTGCGCGCCCGAAGGGATCATGGGGCCTTCGCCGATGCCCACCAGCCCGCGCAGGAACGCGAGCGGCACGAACTGCATGGTCAGCCCGCACAGCATCGTGCCGAGGGACCACAGGCCGACGCCGAGCGGAAAGGCGATGCGCGCGCGGACCTTGTCCGCGAACGGGCCCGAGGCGAGCAGCGCGACGGTGAAGCTCCAGTTGAAAATGGAAAACAGCAGGCCCAGGGCGGCCGGAGTGAAATGCCCGCTTTTGATCAGGGTGGGGCCGACCACGGAAAGATTGACCCGGCTGATATAGGCGAGTGCCTGCGAGCTGGCGAGCAGCACCACCAACTGATATTGATATGAACGCGAAACGAGATGCATCAGCCCGGCTCCGGTGAGGGTGCGCGCGTGAAGCAGGGGCACCGTGGCGCGACTGTCGGACGAGCCATGACGAGGCGCAAGCGAGGAATGGGTGGCGTCATTGAGGCGGGCGTGAGCAGGTGCGGCAGGCTATTGCGGCCGGTCGGCCGGGCGTTGCCGGCGGGTGGCGTGCCAAAGGCTGATCACGAGTTTCTTCCTCCTTGTCGAAGCTGCCATTATTGGACAGGGTGAAAAAAACATCCAGTCATTTTGACGCCGCCGGCACCGCGTGGCGGGGGCGTGTGCGTGGCGGCTGGCGCGCTTGACGCAACGGCCCCGGATCGGGTTGTTGGAGCGATGGCGATACCTCCGGCGGCGTTCGTGTTCACCGTGTTTCTGGCGGCCCTGGTGGGCATGCCGGCGCTGTCGATCGACATGAGTTTGCCCGGCCTGTCGGTGATCACCGCCGCGTTGGGCGCGCCGGCGGCGTCGGGAAGCCTGATGTTGACGACCCTGCTTGCGGGGTTCGGTGGCGCGCAGCTCGCCTTCGGGCCGGTGTCGGACCGGTTCGGGCGGCGGCCGGTTTTGCTCGTTGGGCTCGCGACCTTTGCGATCGCGGGCGGAATGTGCGCGCTGTCGGACGGGTTTGCCTGGCTGCTGGTGGCGCGCGCGCTGCAGGGCATCGGGGCGGCGGCGGGCACGGTGCTGGCGTTCGCGATGGTGCAGGATTGCTTCGAGGGCGAGGCGGCGCGGCGGCGCATCGCGACGATCAACACGGTGATGGCGCTGGCACCCATCGTCGCGCCGATCAT